>NZ_KV787967.1:107674-212978 GCF_001807155.1 Corynebacterium sp. HMSC05C01
ATGCCGTCGAGCGAGTCGTGGTCCTTCCAGTACAGGCCAAGCACGTTGATCTCGCCAGAACCAATGATGCGCAGGTCCTTGCCAGCGGTGGCGTTGTACTGGGCCTGGTAGTTGATGGTCTGGAACTTCGAAATCTCGATCTGACCCTCGGTCTGTGCTGGGTTGACCTGCGGGTACTCGGAGAAACGCACGATGTCGAGCTCGATGCCAGCCTTCTGGGCTTCGTCCGCGAAGACACTCCAGGCCTTCTGGTCGGCGTCGGTGGTGCCGATCTTGACGGTCACAGTGTCGCCATCAGCACTGCTTGTCGACGACTCCGTTTCCGACGAGCACGCCACCAAAGAGGTTGCGGCGATGACAGAGGCTGCCGCCGCTGCGAGAAAACGCTTGGTACGCATGATCTACGCGCTCCTTATTGCTTCTTGTGCTTACTTGTTCTGCAGACGGTCAAGGATGTCGTTGAGCTCCTTCTGGTCGCGGTAAACCGGAACCGAGGTGCCCTTGGAGTCCTTGGCGGTAGCTTCAGCAACCTCCGGGGTCTGCCACAGCTCGACCAGCTTGTTCAGCGTTTCATCGGAAATGTCCTCGGAACGAGCAGCGAACACGTTGATGTACGGCTCTGCTTCCTTGGACTCCGGATCGTCCTCGAACACGGCCAGGCTCGGCTCGATGCCTGCGCGGTCCAGCCAGGTGTTGTTGATGATGGCCGGCTTGCCTTCGTTGTAAGCATTCGGCGTCTGGGATGCGTCGACCGGGGTGACGGTGACCTTGGACTCGTCCTTGTTGATCTCGGCCGGGGTCGGGGTCAGCGGGTCAGCGACGTTGTCGTTGAGGGTAAGCAGACCGGCCTGAACCAGCACGTTGATGGCGCGGCCCTGGTTGGACGGGTCGTTCGGGATAGCGACGGACTGGCCCTCGATGCCGTCGAGCGAGTCGTGGTCCTTCCAGAACAGCGCGAGCGGGACGATCTCGGTGGAGCCGACAACCTTGAGGTCGTTGCCGGAAGCAGCGTTGTACTCGGCGAGGTACTTAATGTGCTGGAACTTGTTCACGTCCAGCTCTCCCTGTGCGAGCGCCTCGTTGACCGGGGAGTAGTCGGAGAACTGCACGATGTCGAGCTCGATGCCGTTGTCAGCTGCGAGCTGCTTGAATACAGTCCAGGCCTCCTGGTCGGCCTCGGTGGTACCGATCTTGACGGTGACGTTCTCGCCGTTTGCGGCGGTGGTCTCGGTGGCGTCGTTGGACTCGTTGGAGCAAGCGACCAGGCCGGTGGTGGCGAGCGCTGCAGCAGCAACGGTTGCGAGGGTGCGCTTGATACGCATGATGTCTCCTTGTTTATTGGGAAAGTTTGACGGGTGAGAATCTAGCACCCTATGTACCGCTTAGTCTATTTTTTAGAACAAAGCAGTTTGCGCTTCTATGCCTGGGCCAATAAAAGCGCAGCTTGTCCGATGTTGTGCAACGCCGTTCGAAGGTGGTCTGACTCTGCGTTCGCATCCAACTTCATCGTGCAGTCCAGGTCGCGGCATACCCAAAGAAGGTGCCATGCAAGATCGTCCCAATCTGGTGCGCCGGTGACGAAAGTACATCCATTTTTGGTTACCTCTAGGTCGGTGCGATAGGGAGGGGGGATCCGTTCGGCCACCAGATCGGGTGAGCTTTCCAGCTCCACACGGATGACGCAGGGATAGCGTTTTGCGATATCGCTGCTGAAGTCCGGGGGTGGTGGAATCTTCGGGGTGAAACCCCAGCATGTTGTCTGTGCGTTGCTTATTCGGTCGAGGCGAAAAGTGCGCCAGTCGTCTCTGCTTTTGTCAAATGCTTGGAGGTACCAGAGCTCGCCTTGGGTCATGAGCCGGGCTGGTTCAACTTCCCTCGTGGATGATGTGCCGTTGGGCTTGCTGTAGGTGAAACGTACGAGCGTGTGGTCCCGCTGTGAAGTGGCGAGTTGGGTGAGTAGTTGTAGTTCGACGGTCGGGCGCTCATGGGGGAGCGCCGTAGTTGCGTTATCAACCGCTGATGCTAGGGCTCGCAGGTGGGGCGGCACGATATGATCAATTTTGGCCAAGGCACGAAGTGCGGCGGTTCCAGCGTTGTCGGTGCCGTTCAGGGCCATCATGCGCAGACTCGCGACGAGCGCGACGGCCTCGGTGTCGTCGAGGAGTAGGGGCGGTAAATGGCGACCAGTGCCCAATTGGTAGCCTCCCTCGATCCCGCTGCTGGAATTGACCGGGTAGCCCATATCGCGCAACCGCGCGATATCGCGGCGCACTGTGCGCTCTGTGACGCCGAGCTCAGAGGCGAGGGCGCTTGCTTGCCACGTGGTTCGCGCTTGCAATAGTCCCAAAAGCTGGAGCACGCGCTGCGTCGTATTTGCCATGCAGTCATTCTTCTCCATACTGCGGACAAAAGCTGTCCTCAACGGGGCTTAGGGTTCCGGTTGGAAAGTGATCAACAGGAAGGAATATCGATGTATTTTCCGCGCAAAGACAATGAGCTAGACACGCTTTGTAACTATCTTGACGTGCAGTTAGATGCGCTGCGGGCTAGCGCGTTTGGGCTTGACGACGATGCTGCGAGGCGCACTCCACTCCGCAGTGCGCTGAGCATTAGCGGACTGCTCAAACACGTCACGTTTGTCATGGTGAGGTCGCTTTCCGGTGCCGGTGTTGCCGGGTATGAACACTCACAGGCCGACTTTGCAGCCAGCTTTACGCCGACTGCCGAAGAGACGCTGGATCGCATCTTGGAACGCTTCGATAGCGTGCGAGCTGACTATATGGAGATGTGTCGCGGCGGTGACCTTGAGGCGGAACTGCCGGTGGGGCCGTTCCCGTGGTACGGCATGGATGAGCCGCAGGTAGCTAAGTTGCGCTACATCTATGTGCATGCGGTGGAGGAGTTCGCCCGCCATGCCGGGCATGCGGACATCATTCGGGAGCAGATTGACGGTGCGCAGGCTGCAGAGTTGCTTGCGGCGATCGAGGGGTGGGAACCGAACGAATACATCACCCCTTGGAGTAACTAGCACACAGTTTCGAACGGTGGTAGCGTTCCCGCTATGAGGTTCAACGGGGGAGCGCCACTGTCGTGGTCGCGGCTCGAACGCATCCTCTCCGGCCGCCCCGGCCCGGAGCCGGTGCCGGTCGGTCACACCGGCACGCCCGCAGGCGCCGCGTACGGCAAGGCGGAGCCAGCGCCCCCGCCGCAAAAACAATGCCTATCGACGACACCGTTCGCCGAGCTGCACACCGTCAGCTCGTATAGCTTCCTCGGCGGGGCGAGCGAACCGGAGGACTTGGTGGCCCGGGCCGTTGAGCTGGGACTGAGCGCGGTGGGGCTGCTGGACCGGGACGGATTCTACGGCGCGGTGAAGTTCGCGGAGGCGGCCGCCGCGGCCGGGCTGGACACCGTCTTCGGGGCGGAGCTGACGTTGGGTGACACCGTCCTGCCCGTGATCGCCCGCGGGCCGGAGGGGTACAAGCGACTCTCCCACCTGATGGCGGACGCGCACATGGCCACCCGGGAAAAGGACAAGGTGGCCTATCCGCCGCTGGAGCTCATCGGCGACCAGCTGGGCGGCACCTGCGTCGTGCTCGCCGGCTGGCAGTGGGTAGGGGAAATCGACCACCTGGTCGAAACATTTGGCCAGGACAATGTGGTGCGAGAATATGAAGTTTCGATGACTCCTGAAGACGCTGACCGGCACGCAATGCTCGATCGTTTTGATCACCTCCCCGCCATCGTCACCGCGATACCGGCGGCAGCCACGCGTGAGCAGGCGAGGTTGGCTGCGGCGAAGCGTGCGTTGGCTCGCAGAGAAGCACTTGCACAAGCACACGGGGACTTGCATCCGATGGGTGCGAACTGGCTGCGCTCTGGCGAGCAGCTCGAACGCATGCTGCCGGGATGCAAACACATGCTGGATTACAGCGTTGAGTTGGCAAAGCAGTGCGCGTTCACGCTGAATCTTGTCGCGCCTGAACTGCCGCGCTACCCAACGCCAAGCGGGCGAGGCGAGATGGATCATCTGCGGGATCTGACGTTGGCGAGCGCGCAGTTCCGGTACGCGACGCGAAGTGCGGATGTGCGCAACCAGGCGATGAAGCAGATCCGCTACGAACTGAGCGTGATTGAAGAGCTGAACTTTCCCGGCTACTTCCTGATCATTTACGACCTCGTGGATTTCTGCGCGAAGCAGAACATTTTGTGCCAAGGACGTGGTTCGGCGGCGAACTCGGCGGTGTGTTTCGCCCTCGGGATCACGAATGTCGAGCCGATCGAGGCAGGCCTCCTGTTCGAGCGTTTCCTCTCGCCTGACCGCGACGGCCCGCCGGATATTGACCTAGACATTGAGTCAGGCCGGCGAGAGGAGGTCATTCAGTACGTCTACGACACATATGGGCGCGACAATGCGGCGCAGGTAGCTAACGTGATTACGTACCGCACGAAAGGGGCGGTCCGTGATGCCGCGCGTGCGCTCGGATACGCACAGGGCGCTGCGGATAGTTGGTCGAAGGGGCTTTCAGATCCGCCCGAGGCTGTGGAGCAACTTGCAGCGCAGTTCAAGGGGCAGCCGCGTCATCTGGGCATTCACTCTGGTGGCATGGTGATTTGTGACCGTCCCATCGCCGACGTCGTCCCCGTCGAATGGGCGCGCATGGCAGATCGCTCGGTGGTGCAATGGGATAAAGATGACTGTGCCTCCGCTGGCCTGGTCAAGTTCGACCTGCTGGGGCTCGGCATGCTCGAAGCGCTGCACCACATGGTGGATCTCGTGGAGGAAACCACAGGCCGCAAGGTGCATTTGTGGGAGCTTTCGCTTGACGACGACGCCGTGTACGACATGCTTTGCCGCGCCGATTCCGTCGGCGTGTTCCAGGTTGAATCGCGCGCACAGATGGGCACGCTGCCTAGGTTGAAGCCGCGCAGGTTTTTCGACCTGGTCGTGCAGGTGGCCTTGATCCGCCCTGGTCCAATCCAGGGTGGTTCGGTGCATCCGTACCTGCGGCGTCGCGACGGGCTAGAGCCGGTCGTGTACGACCATCCGGTGCTCGAGCGATCCCTTGGCAAAACACTGGGGATCCCGCTGTTCCAAGAGCAACTTATGCAGATCTGCGTCGACGCGGCTGGTTTTTCCGGACGTGAGGCGGATGCGCTTCGGCGCGCGATGGGATCGAAACGCTCACCGGCCAAGATGGCCGCGTTGCGCGCGAGGTTTTTCGAAGGCTGCTGGGCCACCAACCAAATCAGCGAAGAAGTCGCAGAACGGCTGTGGCAGAAGATCGTGGCGTTCGCCGCATACGGGTTCCCGGAATCGCACTCCCAGTCGTTCGCCTCTTTGGTGTACTTCTCCGCCTGGTTTAAATGCCACTACCCGGCGCAGTTCTGCGTGGGGCTGCTGCGGGCGCAACCGATGGGATTCTACTCACCACAGTCGCTGGTACAGGACGCACGCCGGCACGGGGTAGAGGTACTGCCAGTGTCGGTCAACGCGTCGGGGCGCGAGGCGCGCTGCATTGATTCCTCAACGATCCGGATGGGGCTCGGGCTCGTCCGTGGCTTAGGTGCGGATGCCGCCGACCGGATCGAAGCAGCGGCACCGTTTACCGATATTGCGGATCTATCGCGCCGGGCTGACCTGAGCGTCGACCACGTCGAGGCGCTCGCGCGGGCGGGGGCGTTGGACTGCTTTGAGGTGTCTCGTCGACAAGCATTGTGGCAAGCGGGTATCGCTGCCACGGAACGCCACGGCATGCTGCCCGGATTATCGGCGATCTCGGCGCCGGCGCTGCCTGGCATGAACTCGTTCGAACTCATGGTGGCTGACATCGCAGCCACAGGGGTGACCCCGGAGCTCATGCCAGTAGAGATGGTGCGCGAATCGCTGGAGGAGCGAGGCGTTATTCCGGTTGCACAACTGCTGCATGGCGTGGAGGACGGCACTCGCGTGCGCATCGCCGGAGTGGTGACGCACCGCCAACATCCGGTCACTGCAGGTGGTGTGACATTTTTGGGAATGGAGGATGAAACCGGGCTGGTCAACGTGGTTATCTCAGTCGGGTTGTGGAAGAAGCAACGCGTCCTTGCCCGCACTGCGAAAGCGCTCGTCGTACGCGGGATTGTGCAAAATGCTTCCGGGGCAGTGTCCGTGGTGGCGGACCGGTTCGAACCGTTGGAGGTAGGGGAGCTGCTCTCCCGGGGATCGAGGGACTTCCGATGAATGCTTCGATGAGCCCTGTCATGAGCAAGGCCGTGTCTGGGGCTGCTGGTAGCGTGATCGCCATGTCTGAAGCGCTCAGCGGAAGCCCTGAACATCACCCCGGACCAAACACTGCAGGCCCGAACACTGCAGGCCCGAACACTGCAGGCCAGCCCACTACCGGCGTGCATAGCCCGGTGCAGCCTTTGCCATCCTCGGTCGAGGAGATGCACAAAGTGTCGCCGAAGTTGATGTGGCCGATGCTGGTGTCGAATGCCCTGTGGACCATCGGCGTGTGCGGTGGCCTGTATTTGGCCTACCGCGAGTGGGGCTGGGGATTCCTGATCCCGCTGGGGATTTTCACGGTGATCTTCATCTGGCGCTTCTTCCTTATCCCGTACCAGGTCCGCAACATGGGTTGGCTGGAGACCGAGGACGAACTGGTGCTGAGCACCGGCAAGATGTTCCACACGATCACGGTGATTCCGTACGGGCGCATTCAGTTCGTGGATGTGCAGTCGGGGCCGATCACACGTGCCCTGGGGCTGAAGGAGCTGACGGTGCATACGGCGTCGAATTCGTCCAACTCGGATCTGCCGGGACTGCTTGCGGCGGATGCAGATGCGTTGCGGGATCGCCTTGCGCTGAAGGCTCGTGAGCGGATGAGTGGGCTGTGACAAGCGGACGCGTATCGACGATTCCCGGCATGGAGGGCTACCGCCACGTCCATAGGCTCACGCCATTGTTGCGTGTGTGGACGTTCATGCTGGCCCTAGCGACACTCGCCCTGTTCAACTTCACCATGCCGATTTATCGGTGGATGCAGCGCGAAAACGTCGGGCCCACCGACATTGCATGGGCAGCCGCAGGCCTTGTGGCTGCGCTCGTGGTGATTTTCGCGGTGTCCCAGGTGTGGTGGCGTCGCAGCGGATTCAAGGTAGGCGACGAAGAAGTGGAGACCCGCCGCGGTGTGCTGACCAACCAAATCCGCACCGCGCGCTACGACCGTGTTCAGGCAGTTGACGTAGTCGAATCCTTTGCACCGCGACTGTTCGGGCTTGCCTCCGTGCGTATCGAGGCCGCAGGCAGCGCCAGTTCAGGTTTGGACATCACATATCTTCCGCGCGAGGAAGCAGAGGAGGTCCGCGCGCAGATCCTGGCCCGAATTGACGGGCCAGTGAAGCGTTCGCTTGAGAGCGCCGCCGCTGCCGGGGCCGAATACGCACCGAACATGTTGGTGCCGCCGATCCCGATTCGCCGCTCGCTGATCGGCACCACATTGCAAATGTCGACCGTATTCACACTGGCGTGGTCGACGATTCCACTGTGGACGGATGTGACCGCCGCGGCGATCATCCCTGTTGTGGTGGGTTTTATGCCCCGCATTTGGCGCACGATCGACCAGTCGTGGCGCTTCAACGCGACGAAGGACGGGGAGGTGTTCCACTTGACGTATGGGTTGGCGAATCGTCGTCGGCAAGCAATGCCTCGCTCGCGTATCCACGCGGTGCAGTTGCGCCAGCCAATGTTCTGGCGCCCGTTCGGATGGTGGACGGTCTCTGTCGTGGCGGCGGGTTATGGCTCGGAACGTAACAAGCAAACCGGCACGTCGAAGATTCTGCCAGTGGGGACGTGGGAACAGGCGATGGCCGTGATCGATGCAGTCGGTCCGCTAACCGGCGCTGAACTGACCGATCTGGACAACGTAGATTTCCGCTCCCCGCGCAGCGCCCGGTGGATCTCACCGTTCGACTGGAAACGTCAAACGGTCAAGGTCCGCGCCGACGCGGTCACGACAACGGCAGGGCGGATCGGGCGCTGGTTCCAGATGGTGGACGTCCCACACATTCAGGAACTGACCTTCAACCAGGATCCGCTGCAGCGAAAACTTGGCCTGGCCAGCATTGACCTGGACCTGGTGCCCGGCGCCTTCAGCGTGACGTGTCGGGATTTGGAGGAGGACCAGGCGCGTGGGCTCGTCGATAAGCTGCGCGCTCGCGAGCTACCGCCGTTGTCACAAAGCGCCGGGGAACCCGAGTTGGCGCCAGGCCTCGTAGATGGCGACTGACGCCGAGTTGGTCAGGTTCATGCTGCGTCGCGACGGCAGCATCGGAATCCGCACCTGACGCGTAATCCGCGGGTGGGCGAGGTGCTCCTCCGGGATGCCGTTGGCCTCGTTGCCGAACAGCAACGCGTCGCCGTCCTGGTATTGCACCTCGTGGTAGTGGTGGTCGGTGTGCGCGGTGAACGCGAAAATGCGTGAGCCTTCCAACGCGTCGAAGCAGGCGTCGATGTTGGGGTGGATGACCACGTCTGCAAGATCGTGGTAGTCCAGGCCTGCGCGTTTGAGGTGTTTGTCGTCAAAATTGAAGCCGAGCGGCTCGACGAAATGCAGCTGCGCGCCGGTATTTGCCGCAAGGCGGATCGCCGCGCCAGCGTTGCCGCCAATGGCCGGATTGTCATAGATGATGTGGAGCACGCACAAGAGTCTAGGATTGGGGCCGTGACTGCGATCAAACTGGACGGAAAACTCTACCGCGAGGAGATTTTCGCGGACCTGCGCGAGCGCGTGGCGCGACTGAAGGAACAGGGGGTGACCCCGGGTCTGGCGACGGTGCTTGTCGGCGAAGATCCCGCTAGCCAGAACTACGTGCGTATGAAGCACAAGGACTGCGAAGAGCTCGGCATTGCCTCCATTCAGAAGCACCTGTCTGCGGAGACCACTCAAAAGGAGCTTGAGGCGGTTATCGACGAGCTCAACCGCGACGATTCCGTCACCGGCTACATCGTCCAGTTGCCGCTGCCGAAGCACCTGGATGAGAACCGGATCCTGGAGTTGATTGACCCGGACAAGGACGCCGACGGCCTCCACCCGGTGAACCTGGGCAAACTCGTCCTCAACGAGCCGGCCCCGCTGCCGTGCACCCCGAACGGCTCCATCAAGCTGCTCGAGCGCTTCGGCGTGGATCTCAACGGCGCCATCGTTTGTGTTATTGGCCGCGGCGTGACGGTGGGCCGTCCGATCTCGCTGATGCTGACCTCCCGCGATGTCAACGCCACCACCGTGCTGTGTCACACCGGCACCAAGGACCTCGCCGCGGAGACTCGCCGCGCGGACGTGATCATCGCTGCCGCTGGCAAGCCACACATGATCACCGCCGACATGATCAAGGAAGGCGCGGCGCTTCTCGACGTCGGCGTCTCCCGCGTCGACGGCAAAACCGTCGGCGACCTGCACCCCGACGTGTGGGAGAAGGCCGGTTGGGTCTCCCCGAACCCGGGCGGTGTAGGCCCGATGACGCGCACGTTCCTGGTGCGCAACATCGTCGAAAGCGCCGAGCGCCAAGCCGGCGTGAACCAGCAAGCAAACCAGGACGCGTAACAACGTGGGAAGCACCCGCATCCAGCTCCCTGGGACTTCGCTGCCACCGGGGTTGACGCTGGATAACCCTCACGACCGCGGCAACGCCCCGTCACGCCTGCCATTGTGGGCGCAGCGCGTCGGGGTTGCCCTGTTTGTTGTCGGGTTTGTCATTTCCGGCATCTTCGCCGCTACCGAGCACTGGCGTCGCGCCACGTTCACCCTTGGCGCGGCGCTACTGTGGCTCACGCTGGTGCGCTTGACCTGCGACTCCAAGGTTATTGGTCTGGTCGCGGTGCGCTCCAAGCGTTTCGACGCCATGTTCACCACCGCCCTTGGCGCCACCATGATGTGGCTGTCCTGGTCGGTGGACGCGCTGGGGTCTTAACCCCTAGATCGCGTAGTCGCCGTAGCGTGACGCGATCTCGCGGGCGGGCGGGATTTCGTGGGTGAGTTTGATGAAGTTGCGCAGAATCCGATCCATCTGGCGTGCCTCCACGAGGAAGGCGTCGTGGCCGACGGGGGAGGACAACTTCGACATGGCTAGCAGGTTGCCCAAGTTTCGGGAGATGTGTTCCTGCTGGTGGTAGGGGTACAAAATGTCGGTGTCGACGCCGACGATCATCGTCGGCACGGTTGAGGATGCCAACGCCTTGTTCAGCCCGCCGCGGCCCCGGCCGATGTCGTGGCGGTTGAGGGCTTCGGTGAGGGTGACGTAGCAGGCGGCGTCGAAACGCTCGGTGAGTTTCTTGCCCTGGTGTTCCAGGTAGGACTGGACGGCGAAGCGCTGGTCGTCTTGGCGGAATGGCCCGAGTGGGTTTTCGCCGGTTTGGGCGGAGGTGCCGAAGCGCTCGTCGATTTCCAGCTCGCCACGGTAGGTCAGATGGGCGATGCGACGCGCGGCGGCGAGCCCGGCATCCGGCGACTGGCCGGTGCCGTGGTAGTCGCCACCCTGCCAGGCTGGGTCCTGGGTGATCGAGGTGATCTGCGCGGTTTGGATACCGATCTGCCAGGCGCTTGCTCGGGCAGACACGGCCAGCACCAGCGCGTAGTCGGCTTGCTCGGGGTAGAGCAGCGTCCACTCCAGAGTGCGCGCGCCGCCCATGGATCCACCGATGACCGCGTGGACGCGCCCAATGCCGAGACGGTCAAGGAAGGCGTGCTCGGCGTGCACCATGTCGCGGATCGTGATGGCGGGGAAGCGCGAGCCCCACACACCACCATCCGGGTGCTCGCTCGCGGGGCCGGTGGAGCCGTAACACGACCCGAGTGCGTTGGTGCAGATCACGCACCACTCGTCGGTGTCTAGCGCTTTGCCGGGGCCGATGGCTTCGGACCACCAGTCGGAGGCGTCACTGTCGCCGGTCAGGGCGTGTTCGACGAGGATGACGTTGTTGACGCCGTTGGGGTCGCCTTGCAGTGCGCCCCATCGTCGATAAGCAATGCGCGTATCCGCGATCACCTCGCCGGCCTCAGTGACAACATCGCCGATGGCGACCGTGGCGAGCTGCCCTTCAGGAGCCAGCATTTAGACCGCCGCGAAACCGCGCTCGAGGTCCGCGATAATGTCCTCGACATCCTCGATGCCGACAGACAAACGCACCGTGGCCTGCGTAATACCAGCGCGGGCAAGACCCGCAGCGTCCGACTGGGAGTGCGTTGTCGACGCCGGGTGCACCACCAGCGAGCGCACGTCGCCGATGTTGGCCAGGTTGGAGTGCAGCTTCAGCGCGTCGATGAACTTCCACGCGTTCGTCTTGTCATCCTGATCGCCCGCGATGTCGAACGACAGCACCGAACCGGTGTACTTCAGACCCAACTTGTCCTTCGTCGCCTTGTACGGCGAATCGTCCAGGCCTGCGTAGTTGACCTTGGCCACCTTGTCATGGCCCGCGAGGAACTCCGCCACCTTCAGCGCGTTTGCATTGTGCTTCTCGACGCGAAGCGCCAACGTATCAATACCCTGCAGCGCAACCCACGCGTTGAACGGCGAGATCGCCGCACCCGTGTCGCGCAGCAAACCGGCGCGGGCACGCAGCGCAAACGCCGGGGCGCCCAGGTCCGCGTACTTCAGACCGTGGTACGCCGGATCCGGGGTGGTAAACAGTGGGAAGACGTCCTTGCCGTCGCGCTGGACGGTCCAGTCGAACTTGCCGCCGTCGATAATCGCGCCACCAATCGCAGCGCCGTTACCGGTGTAGAACTTCGTCGTGGACACGACCACGATGTCCGCGCCCAACTCCAGCGGCTTGACCAGAGCGGCAGTCGCCATCGTGTTATCGACGATCAACGGCACCTGATTGTTATGCGCAACCTCTGCAACCGCCGGGATGTCCAGGACGTCCGCGATCGGGTTGCCGAACGTCTCGCCATAAAACGCCCGTGTGTTCGGCTGGACGGCAGCCTGCCAGCTTGCGGGATCGTCCGGATTTTCCACGAAGGTGAACTCAATGCCCAACTTCGGCAGCGTGTGCTGGAACAGCGTCTCGGTACCGCCGTAGAGGCGCGGGGACGTAACAACGTGGTCGCCTGCCTGAGCCAGGGTAAGAATTGCGGCGGTCTCCGCAGCCATGCCGGAGGCGAACGCCGTGGCAGCCACGCCGCCCTCCAGCGACGCCAGGCGATCCTCGAGCGCCTGCTGCGTCGGGTTGGTCAGGCGGGTGTAAATCGGGCCTGCATCCGAGAGGTTGAAACGGTTCTCCGCGTGCTGTGCGTCGTCGAACACGTAGCTGGTGGTCATGTAAATCGGCTGGTTACGAGCGCCGTAATCCTGATCGACCTGCTGGCCAGCGTGGATCGAGCGTGTGCCAAAGGACCATTCTTGTGCGTTGGAGTTGTCGTAGTTTCCCATGGGCTGCAATGTAGCCCGCTTAGTCTGCCGTTGTGTACCAAGCGGTCTATTTTCCGAGTTGAAAGGCTGAATAAAAATAGTGCAAATACCCAGCCCGCGATCGTTCGACCTCCGATGTCGAGACAGGGGAGTAGAACTTGGCTACGTTTACTAAGCACGTCGCGCCCGTGACGTCTTAGTCGCGCCGTAGTTGAAGGAAGCCTCCGTGTCTGCTCAGCCTGCCGATCACGTCCGTGAAGACATCCGACTCCTAGGCCGGGTACTCGGCCGCGTGCTTGCCGAGCAGGAAGGGCAGGAGATCTTCGACCTGGTCGAATCCACCCGCCGCACCGCCTTCGACATCGCCCACGGGGACGCCACCCCGGAAGACTTGCTCGCAGTCTTCCGCGATATGGACATCACCAAAGTGAACCTCGTCGCACGCGCATTTAGCCACTTCGCGCTGCTGGCTAACTTGGTTGAGGATCTTGACGACGAGAAGGCCGCCGCACCGGTCTCGCTACGCACAAGCTTCGCGCACCTGAAAGACAGCGGCGTGGACGCTGACAAGGTCGCCGACCTTATCGCCGGGGCGCAGGTCTCTCCGGTGCTCACTGCGCACCCGACTGAGACCCGTCGCCGCACCGTCTTCGACACCCAGACCCACATCAAGCGCTTGCTGAGTGAACTCCACGCTGGTGCCGACCCGGCAGCCATCGAACGCGAGATGGAGCTGCGCATGACCCTGATGTGGCAGACCGCGCTGATCCGCATCGCCCGCCCGCGTCTTGAGGACGAGATTGACGTCGGCCTGCGCTATTACAAGCTCTCCCTGCTTGAGCAGATCCCGGCGATCAACCGCGCAATCCGCTACGAACTTCGCGACACCTTTGGCCGCGACCTCGCCCTCACCCCCGTGATGCGCCCGGGTTCCTGGATCGGCGGCGACCATGACGGCAACCCGTACGTGAATGCCGAAACGCTCACGTATGCCACCCGCCAAGCCGCCGATACTGTGCTCAGCTACTACATCGATGAGCTGGGTGAGTTGGAGCGCGAGCTGTCGCTTTCAGACCGCTATTCCACCTGCTCGGAGGAGCTTTCCCGGCTTGCGGATGCCGCCAACAACACCGCCGAGTCCCGCGTCGATGAGCCCTACCGCCGGGCCATTTTTGGCATCCGCCACCGTGTCGTCGCTACGCGCGAGTTGCTCGCTGGCTCGGTGACCACGGGCTCGCCGTATGCGGAACCGGGCGAGCTGCTCGCAGACTTGGACGTGACCGACGCCTCCCTTCGTGCCCACGGCGGCGCCATCATTGCCGATGACCGGCTGGGCCGCCTGCGCTCCGCCGTGACCACCTTCGGCTTCCACCTGTACACGCTTGACCTGCGCCAAAACTCCGAATCCTTTGAAAAAGTCGTGACCGAAGTGCTTGCGGTTGCCGGCGTGTGCGATAACTACGCCGCGCTCGCTGAAGAGGACCGCGTGGAGGTACTCGTCGAGGAGCTGCGCACCCCACGTCCGCTGCTGCGCGCCGAAGCACTGCTTAGCGACGACACCCGCAAGGAAATGGGCATCCTCACCGCCGCCGCCCGCGCCGTCCGAGACTTGGGCCAGGGGGCGATCGCGCAGTGCATTATCGCCATGACCGGTGCCGTCTCCGACATTTTGGAGCCCATGGTCCTGCTCAAAGAGGTCGGCCTGAGCGACGTCAACGTCGTCCCACTCTTCGAGACCATCGAGGACCTCGCACACGGCGCCAGCATCCTCGAAGATCTCTGGTCGCTGCCGTTCTATCGCGAACATCTGCGCGCCCGCGGTGACATCCAGGAGGTCATGCTCGGCTACTCCGACTCCAACAAGGACGGCGGCTACCTGCAAGCGAACTGGGCGCTTTACGACGCCGAACTCGCCCTGGTCGACCTCTGCAACCGGCACGGCATCCGCCTTCGACTCGCGCACGGCCGCGGCGGGGCAGTCGGCCGCGGTGGCGGGCCCACCTACGACGCGATCCTCGCTCAGCCCAAGGGTGCCGTCGACGGCTCCATCCGCATCACCGAGCAGGGCGAGATCATCTCCGCCAAGTACGGATCGCCAGAGACCGCCCGCCGCCACCTCGAAGCCTTCGTCGCCGGCACCCTGGAGGCATCCCTCCTGGATACCGAACCTATTGAAGACCCGACCCGCGCCTACGACATCATGCGCACGCTTGCCGCCTACTCCGGCGAAAAGTACAACGAGCTCATCGGCGACCCCGGGTTCATTGACTACTTCACCCAATCCACCCCGCTGCACGAGATCGGCGAGCTCAACCTCGGCTCTCGCCCGGCGTCCCGCAAACAGACCACCGCGATTTCCGACCTGCGCGCCATCCCCTGGGTGCTGTCCTGGGCGCAGTCGCGTACCAATGTGCCTGGCTGGTTCGGCGTCGGTACTGCAGTCGAGCGCTGGGCTGGGGAAGACGAAGACCGCTGGGATGACCTGCGCGAACTCTACCGTGACTGGCCGTTCTTCCGCTCCGTGCTGTCCAACATGGCCCAAGTCATGGCGAAGGCCGAGCTGTCGCTGGCCCGCCTCTACGCCGACCTAGTGGAGGACCGCGAGGTAGCCGAGCGCATCTACTCCCTTATCGCCGATGAATTCGAGCGCACCAAGCAGGTCTACTTCCGTATCACCGGGCATACGGACCTTGTTGCCGAGAACCAGCGCCAGGCCCGATCCCTAAAACGTCGCTACCCCTACCTGCTGCCGCTCAACGCGGTCCAGCTTGAGCTGCTGCGCCGCTACCGCGCCGGCGACGAGGCCTTCCTCGTCCCGAAGACGATCCAGGTCACCATGAACGGGCTGGCCACCGCACTGCGCAACGCAGGGTAGATTTCCTGCGGCGAAAGGGAACCGGTGCCGAGTTTCCGCCGTCAGAATAGGTATGGGGATTGACAGAGAACACAAGGCACAACAGCAACGATGGGAGGAGCGGAAGGAGGAACTGCGGCGGGGGATTGTGGACAAACGGCTGCTCTCCCACAAAGCACTCGACAAACTCCGAGGGCCGCATCGGGTGCTCGACACAAGTATTGTGTATCGGGAGACGAGCTGGAAAGAGCTGAAGTTCCACGAACGTCAATGGCTGCGTGTCGAGGCTGCTGCACTGATGAGCAGGGAAGCAGTGCTAGTCGGCAGATCGGCCGCGCGCATGCACGGTATTTGGGTGATCAGTACGACAAAAGAGCCCGTCGAACTGTGTCTGCTTTCCAGGGGGAGCTCCCCTACTCGACGAAACCGGGAAGGGATCCTGTTTCGACGCATGGTGCTGCGCAAGAGCGAAATCTCGTTGCGCGACGGCCACCGGGTTACCAATGGTTTTCGAACGTTCGCTGATATCGCCCGCCACTACGGCTTCGTCGAAGGGCTCGTCGCTGCCGACTACCTCCGGCGCAGTGGGTTTACGCTTGAACTCCTTGAACGGGAGGCATCCCAGCTTGGCAGACTGAAAGGTGTTGCAGTGGTCCGGGAGTGCATTCGGCACAGCGTCGCGGATTCCGGTTCGCCCTACGAATCTTTCGCGCGCGCCTTGCTGATCCGTGCGGGGATCGGCCCCTTGTTTACACAGTACGAAGTGGCTGGACGCTACGCCGACCTTTGCATCGATGGCTGGTTACTCATTGAGATCGACGGCAACGTGAAATACCAGGGACCCAACGCCGAACGCGCGCGGCAGGAAGAGTTCGAGCGACAGAAGATGATCGCCAACCGAGGATATGTGTTTCTGCGCTACTCGCCGGATTTCCTACGCCGGCATCCTGAGAAGTTCGTCCGAGAGGTTCTCGCCACCATCGCTGGCCGTCGAGCAGCCTTGGGGTGAGCAGTCGCACCCGCTCTTCGCCGGCGCTGTTCCCGCCCTTCGCCGCTCCTGGCCGGCGCTGTTCCCGTCCTTCGCCGAGGATGGTAACCGGAGGATGGTGATGAGCCGAGTTGGACGAGCACCGTCGGTCCAGGCACTCGGTTGATTACCATCTGGTGGTTACCACCTAGGAGGACAGCACCAGGAGGAAAGCACCCAGGGCAGGCCTGACGCGACGAACAGCAAAAGCCCCGGCCGCTGCGAAAAAATGCAGTGACCGGGGCCGATCAAACCGAGCGCTTACTTCTCCAGTGCGTCGATGATCTTGTTGAAGGTTGCGGACGGACGCATGACCGCGGAGGTCTTGGCGTCGTCCGGCCAGTAGTAGCCGCCGAGGTCGGCAGCGTTGCCCTGGGCGTTCAGCAGCTCAGAGTCAATCGTCTCGGCGTTGTCGCGCAGGTCCTTCGCAATCGGGCCGAAGACCTCAGCCAGTTCGGCGTCGTCGGTCTGGGCTGCCAGTGCCTCTGCCCAGTACAGGGAGAGCCAGAAGTGGGAGCCGCGGTCGTCGATTTCGTTGACCTTGCGGGACGGGGACTTGCCTTCATCCAGCAGCTTCTCGGTTGCCTTGTCCAGAGCGGCGGCAAGGACGCCCGCCTTCTCGTTGCCGTTGGTGTTCTTCTCGTGGCGGAAGGACTCGGCCAGTGCGAGGTACTCACCGAGGGAGTCCCAACGCAGGTGGTTTTCTTCCTCAACCTGCTGGACGTGCTTCGGGGCGGAGCCGCCGGCACCGGTCTCGAACAGGCCGCCGCCAGCCATCAGCGGGACGACGGAGAGCATCTTCGCGGAGGTACCCAGTTCGAGGATCGGGAACAGGTCCGTGTTGTAGTCACGCAGCACGTTGCCGGTCACGGAGATGGTGTCCTCGCCGCGGCGGATGCGCTCGACGGAGATCTTGGTGGCCTCGACCGGGGAGGCGATGGAGATGTCCAGGCCGTCGGTGTCGTGGTCGGCCAGGTACTTCTTCACCAGTTCGATGAGGTTGCGGTCGTGTGCGCGCTCCTCGTCCAGCCAGAAGATGGTCTTCATGCCGGACAGGCGTGCGCGGTTGACGGCCAGCTTGACCCAGTCTTGGATCGGGGCGTCCTTGGTCTGGCATGCGCGCCAGATATCGCCAGCTTCGACGTCGTGCTCGATCAGCACGTCGCCAGCAGCGTTGACAACCTGGGCCTTGCCGTCAGCCGGGATCTTGAAGGTCTTGTCGTGGGAGCCGTACTCCTCAGCCTTCTTCGCCATGAGGCCGACGTTCGGAACGGTGCCCATGGTGGTCGGGTCGTAGGCGCCGTTTTCGCGGCAGTCGTCGATAACCGTCTGGTACACGCCGGCGTAGGAGGAATCCGGGATGACGGCCAGGGTGTCCTGCTCCTGGTCGTCGGCGTTCCACATGTGGCCGGAGGTGCGGATCATGGCCGGCATGGAGGCGTCGATGATCACGTCGGACGGGACGTGGAGGTTGGTGATGCCCTTTGCGGAGTTCACCTGTGCCAGTGCCGGGCCGTCCTGCAGGGCCTGGTCGAAGGCTGCGCGGATCTCTTCGCCGTTCGGCAGATCAGCAAGGCCCTCGTAGATTGCGCCGAGGCCGTTTTCGCCGTTGAGGCCGGCGTCGAGAAGCTCGGCGCCGTACTTGTCGTAGACATCCTTGAAGAATGCGCGCACGACGTGGCCGAAGATGATCGGGTCGGAGACCTTCATCATGGTGGCCTTGAGGTGCGCGGAGAAGAGCACGCCCTCTTCCTTGGCCTTCTTCACGGACTCGAGCAGGAACTCATCCAGAGCCTTCGCGGACATGAAGGTGCCGTCGATGACCTCGCCCTTTTCAACCTTCAGGCCGTCCTTGAGCACCTGCTCGCCGTCTGCGGTGACGAGCTTGATGGCCAGGGTGTCCTCGGCCGGCATGATGACGGACTTCTCGTTGTGGCGGAAATCGCCTGCGCCCATGGTGGCAACGTTGGTCTTGGAGTCCTTCGACCAAGCGCCCATGGAGTGCGGGTGCTTCTTGGTGTAGTTCTTCACGGCCTCCGGAGCGCGGCGGTCGGAATTGCCCTCACGCAGGACCGGGTTCACAGCGGAGCCCTTGACTGCGTCGTACTTGTCCTGCGCGTCCTCGTAGTCCGGGATGTCGAAGCCTGCGGCCTGCAGTTCGGCGATGGCCTTCTTCAGCTGGACGAGGGAAGCGGAAATGTTCGGAAGCTTGATGATGTTGGCTTCCGGGGTCTTTGCCAGCTCACCGAGCTGTGCGAGTGCGTCGTCGACCTTCTTGTCGCCGAGGCGATCTGGGAACTGTGCGAGGATGCGGCCTGCCAGCGAGATGTCTGCGGTGTCGACCTCGATGCCTGCACGGGAAGCGAATGCCTCCACGATTGGCTTGAGGGAGTACGTCGCAAGCAGCGGTGCTTCGTCGGTACGAGTCCAAATGATCTTCGCCATAATGCTCCTTTGTTGTAAGGTTCCTGACTTCAACCCACCAGAGTACCGTCCCAGCGCAGCCCTGTCTGGCGATAGGGCCGGGAGAGGTTCGGGATAGGTAAGGTCTTGGCCCATGAGCCTTACCATTGCATCCGTCAACGTCAACGGCATCCGTGCCGCCACGAAGGTCCGCAACGAGAACAATCCGGGCATGTTGGCCTGGTTGAACGAGAATCCGGCTGATGTGGTGCTGATGCAGGAGGTGCGCGCCACTGCTGATCAGACGCGTGCTGCGCTTGCCCCGGCGCTGGAAAATGGGTGGCACTTGGAGGTGGCACCGGCCGAAACACCTGGTGCGAAGGGTCGTGCGGGTGTGGGCATCCTGTCGCGCACGCCGCTGCGTGATGTGGAGGTCGGGATTCCTGAGTTTGAGGATGCGGGTCGCTTTATTGCAGCATCGCTTGACGACGACACCCGTGTCGCATCCCTCTACCTCCCCTCAGGAGCAGCCGAGACGGCCAAGCAGGACGAGAAGTATCGTTTCCTGGATCAGTTCGAGCCGCTGCTGGAGCAGTGGGCGGGCGAGTACCCGGACATGGTCATCGGCGGGGATTGGAACATCTGCCACCGCCGCGAGGACCTGAAGAATTGGAAAACGAACAGGAAGAAGTCCGGTTTCTTGCCGCACGAGCGCGCGTTCATGGATGCGGTGTTCGGTTGCTTCCCGGACGCGGAGGCCCAGGATGTAGAGGACAAGGCTGCGGTGGAATGGGCTGGGGCGGTGGAGTACCGGTCGGGGGGTCGTCGTCAAGCAAATGGTGCTCCGAAGTGGTTCGATGTTGCGCGCAGGCTGCACCCGGAGGACGCGCCGTACACCTGGTGGACGTTCCGCGGCCAGGCGTTTAACAACGACGCGGGTTGGCGCATCGACGTCCAGGCTGCCACCGCGAACATGCTGGAACGCGCGCAGCGCACCTGGGTGGAGAAGGCGCCGACGGTGGAAGAGCGCTGGTCGGACCACTCGCCGCTTGTGGTTGAGTATCGCTAATTCGGGTTTTCCTGAACGCCGTTCAATTGCGCGCTAAACTGTTGCGCAACCATCACGTGAACGACGCGAACGGAGCCCGCAGATGACCGACATCCTTGACATCGCCCGCGAAAAAGCCCTGGAAAACGGCGAAGGTCTAAACAAGGAGGAACTCGTCCAGATCCTCAACATTGAGGACGAGCGCCTGCCTGAACTGCTGGACCTCGCCCACCAGGTGCGCATCAAACATTGCGGTGTCGATGTTTCGCTGGAAGGCATCATCTCCCTGAAGACCGGCGGCTGCCCCGAAGACTGCCACTTCTGTTCCCAGTCCGGCCTGTTCGAGTCACCCGTGCGCGCCGTGACTTTGGACATCGCCGAACTCGTCGAGGCTGCCAAGCAGTCCGAGAAGATGGGCGCTTCCGAGTTCTGCATCGTCGCCGCCGTCAAGGGCCCGACCCAGCAGCTGCTGGACCAGGTCGCCGAGGCCGTCACTGCGATCCAGGAAGAGGTGGACATTTCCATCTCCGCATCGCTGGGTATCCTCACCCGCGACCAGGCTCGCCAACTGGCCAAGATGGGCGTGTCGCGCTACAACCACAACTTCGAAACCGCCGAGTCGTTCTTCCCCAACGTGGTCACCACCCACACCTGGCAGGAGCGCAAGGACACGCTGGAGAACGTCCTGGCAGAGGGCATGGAAACCTGCTGCGGCGGCATCATCGGGCTCGGCGAGACCATCGAGCAGCGCGCCGAGTTCGCCACCCAGCTGGCCGAAATCCAGCCGCATGAAGTGCCGATGAACTTCCTCGACCCGCGCCCAGGCACCCCGTTCGCCGACCGCCCCTTGGTGCCGCAAGGTGAGGCGCTGCGTGCCGTCGCCGCGTTCCGCCTGGCCATGCCGTCCACCCAGCTCCGTTTCGCGGGTGGCACGGAGCTCGCGCTTGGCGACGACGGCACCGAAGCCGGCCTCATGGGCGGCGCGAATGCCATTATTGGCGGGAATTACCTGACCACGTTCGGCCGTCCGATGGAGAAGGACCGCGACGCCGTCGACCGGGTCATGGAAGGCGGGGCGAAGCCAGGCTTGAGCCTGAACATCACCCCGGTGGGGCAGAAGCAGAACTCCGGCCACGGTGTTCTGTACGACACCATCAAGTCGCTGTAGGTTTTCTCCGCGCATGAAGATTCCGGATTCAACGGAACTCGCCGACGCAGTCCTGTCCGGCGAGATCGCCTGGCCGCTCGACCCGGCCCGCCCCTACGACGCGCCGCGCATCTGCCCGCTGTGCCAGCGGCGCATGGTGGTAAAAATCAGCCCGATGGCGTGGGAGGCAGCTTGCTCCCGCCATGGGCTGCTGCGCTCCGAGTGGTTGGAGCGTTAGTGCACGAAACGGCGGGTTCTAGCGAACACAATTGCGCTGGCTGCTAAAACTACTGGCCCCGCCGCCGCTACGAAGATGGCGTAGAGGTAGGGGTCGGAGGGGTTCACATCCGCCTTGTAGATACCCACTAGAAGCCCGGTGAAACCACCCACGAACATGCTGCCGAGCATGAACCACTGCATGGCGGTGCCCCGCGCAAGGCCGATTGCTACACCGGTCAGCGCCATGGTGAGGAAGATGACGAAGTGGAGTAGCACAGTTGCCACGACGGATGTCAGGTCCTGCGCGGCGCCTTCAACGAAATACGGTTCGCCGCTGCCGTTGATCCAGGGCATCGGTTGTCCGTTCGTAACAATGAACGGGTCGTACCGCTTGTAGTACGGGCTATGTGCTTGGTGGTACACCGCCGACGCGGCGGTAAGTGGCGTGAGTATGACCGCTGCCACGAGAGCCGTTAGCGTTGCCGAATTCATCCATCGGTTGAAGCTCGCGCCTAGCTGGTTCATTGCTGGCCAGTTCGATCCTCCGATTGCGAAGAGTATCCACAGTGTGGCAGCGCCCGCCATGGTCCAAAGGCCGCCGTCGCCAAACTCCAATCGTCCAAAGGGTACGGCAATGCAGAGGACGAGAAAGATGCCCAAATACATCGCTGGTTTGAAGGGGCTGAGGAAGAGTTTCATCGTTCGGGCCTTTCCGTCGCGAGGAGGTCAATGAGTTCGGCATCGTCCGGGTACTCGATGGGCAAGTGGACATCGGCCACGCCGATAGGTTCGGCGAACGTCGCGCGTGTCGTGGGCCCGAGGCTCGCTGTCTCAGCGACGGGGAAGCGGGCGGTAAGGTCTTTGATCTCGGCGGTGGGGCCGGTGACCGTTGGAAAGCACAGGCGGGCGTCGTCGAGTGGGACTGGGCGCGAAACCACCCGATCAAACACCTGGATGACATGGGTGGCGAGACCCACGAAGTCCTCTGGGCGATGCGATGCCATCACCACGCTGCGCTGCGGGTTCTCCGCGATGTAGTCGATCAGTCTCTGGCGGACCTGTTTGCGGGTGGTGGTGTCGATGCCATCAAACGGCTCGTCGAGAAGCAACAGGTCTTTGCCAATGGCTAGGGCCACCTCAATGGTGAGTAAGCGGCGCTGCCCAACGGAGAGATCTTTGATGCGAGCGTTGGGGAACTCGAGCCTCACGTGCGGGTAGATCGCTGCGACTGCGCGTAAGTGATCGTCCACGGTCGTGCCTGCAAACTTGGCATCCGCACCAGCCGGAACGAACGCGGCGTGAGGGCTCATGAGCGTGTGGAGGTAGTGGGTTTTGCCGGCGGCGTTCGGGCCGACCAGCGCGTAGAAGCCGGGATTCATTGAGCACGCTCCTTTTCAATCATTGCGGTCAGCTCCTCGGTGGTGATGCCGAGTTGGTTGGCCTCATGGACAAACGGTTGGACAAAATCGCGGGCAAATGCTTCGCGACGAGTACGTAGCACCTGCTCACGTGCATTCTCCAGGACGAACATGCCGAGCCCGCGGCGTTTCTCCAGCAGACCCTCGTTGAACAGTTCGGTGAGTGCTTTGGCGGAGGTGGTGGGATTGACAGAGTGGTAGGCGGAGAGCTCGTTGGTAGACGGCACCCGGTCGCCGGGAGCGAGGGTGCCTGCCCCGATGAGGTCACGTAACTCATCTGCTATCTGTAGGTATATGGGTTTACCACTCATGTGGGTAACCATAGAACCGGAAAGCCCGGCGCGTCAACCCCCAATTTTGACGCGCCGGGTGAGATCCGGGTATGTCGCGGAAACCGCAGGCTAGCGGCTACTCGGCGTCGGTGATGTCGAGCAGTGCCGCGCCCTTATCCACGTGGCTGCCGGCCTCCACGGCGAGGTTTTTCACCACACCGCTCTTGTGGGCCTTGACCGGGTTTTCCATCTTCATGGCCTCGAGGATGACCACGATGTCGCCGGCTTCCACCCGGGCGCCCTCGGCGACCTCGGACTTGACCACGGTGCCCTGCATCGGAGCGGTCAGGGTGTCTGCGCTGGCAGCGCCCTTGCCGGACCCCTTGCCGCCGGATCCGCCATTACGGGAGCGGCGCTTGCGGTCGCGGCGGCGCTGCGCCACTGCGCCGAGAAGCAACGGCTCCGGCAGCGTGATCTCGATCGATCGGCCGTTGACCCCGACGGAGACGGTGCGGCGGCGCGCTTCGTCCTGCTCACCGTCTTCGCCAGCGCCGTCGGACTCGTAGGGTGCGACGTCCGGGTCCCATTCCTCTTCGATCCAGCGGGTGTAAACGGCGAATTGGGTGGCGTCGCCGGTGAAGGCGTCGTCGTTAAGCATGCGCTGGTGGAAGGGGATGATGGTCGGCATGCCTTCGACCCGGAATTCGGCGAGGGCGCGCTTGGCGCGGGCGATGGCCTGGTCGCGTGTTTCGCCGCGGACGATGAGTTTGGCCAACATCGAGTCGAACTGGCCGCCGATGGTGGAGCCGGCGCGGATGCCGGAGTCGACGCGAACGCCGGGGCCTGCCGGTTCGATGTAGGTGGTGGCGGTGCCGGGCATGGGCATGAAGTTGGTGCCGGCGTCTTCTGCGGTGATGCGGAATTCGATGGCGTGGCCGGTGGGTTCCAGGTTGGCGTCGAAACGCAGTGGCTCGCCGGCGGCGATGCGGAACTGCTCGATGACGAGGTCCACACCGGTGGTTTCTTCGGTGACGGGGTGCTCGACCTGGAGGCGGGTGTTGACCTCGAGGAAGGAGATCAGCCCGTCGGAGCCAACCAGGTATTCGACGGTGCCAACACCCACGTAACCTGCCCGCTTCGCAATCGCTTTGGCGGAGGAGTGGATGCGTTCGCGCTGCTCATCGGTGAGGTACGGGGCGGGGGCTTCCTCGATGAGCTTTTGGAACCTGCGCTGCACGGAGCAGTCGCGGGTACCGGCGACGATGACGTTGCCGTGAGTATCCGCCAGTACCTGCGCCTCCACGTGGCGGGCACGGTCGAGGTAACGCTCCACGAAGCACTCACCGCGGCCGAACGCTGCCTTGGCTTCGCGGGTGGCGGACTCGAACAGTTCGCGGATTTCGCCGCGGGTGCGGGCGACCTTCATGCCACGGCCGCCACCGCCGTACGCCGCCTTGATAGCCACGGGCAGACCGTGGGTGTCGGCGAAAGCGACCACATCGTCGGCGCTGTCCACCGGGTCTTTCGTGCCCGGCACGAGCGGTGCGTCGACCTCCTCAGCGATGCGCCGGGCGGTGACCTTGTCGCCAAGCGCGTCGATCGCCCTTGGCGGCGGGCCGATCCAGGTCAGGCCCTCGTCGATGACACGCCGGGCAAACTCGGCGTTCTCTGCCAAGAAGCCGTAGCCGGGGTGGACGGCGTCCGCGCCGCTGTCGCGGCAGGCCTTGAGCACTTTGTCGATATCCAGATAGCTTTGCGACGACGTCTCGCCACCGATCCCAATCGCCTCGTCCGCCATTTCGGTGTACGGCGCGTCTTTGTCGGGGTCGGCGTAGATAGCCACGGAGGCAAGGCCGGCGTCGCGGGCTGCGCGGATGATGCGGACCGCGATCTCGCCGCGGTTGGCGACGAGGACCTTGCGGAACGGAAAGTCATGCATGTGTGCGGTCCTTTCTAGAAGTAGGTGACGTTGCCGATGGTTTGCTGGGCACCGAACGGCTGGCCGAATGCATCGCCGAACACGTTGTCTTCGTAGGCAGCGCCGGTGCCGGCAGCCGCAGCATCAGTGGCAACGGTCTGCCAGGTCTGGGCCTCGGCGAGGACGGTGGTCAGTGCTGCCAGTTCGTCGTGGGACAGCGACGTGTCGTCGGTACGAAACAGTGGTGTCATGGTGTCTCTCCTTAAACGGTCGGGGTCGCGGTCGGGTACGTGCCGTCGGCGTTGAGACGGGCATCGGGGTTGAGCAGGAGTGTGATCTCGTCGGCGTGGTCGTCGATACCGGCGAAGCGGCGGTTCTCCACCTGGGTGAAGAGGTCGGCGCGGCCGATCATTCCGGCTTCGAGTCGGCTTGCGCCCTGGGCGAGGCGTTCGGTTGCGCGCTCACGCCAGGCGGCGGCGTCGCGGCCGTCGCGTGTCAGTGCGGCTTCGAACACACCCGGGTGGCCCAGCACGACGAGCGCGCCGACGTGGCCGAAACCGAGCGAGGTCAGCGCCGCGGCCTTCACGTTGCCGGCACCGAGGGCGAGCGGGGAGCGCAGCCACACCAGGTTGGTTGCCTTCGGCTCGATGAGCGGGTCGACGCAGTCCAGCGAGGCGTTCGGCGGGAGGTCGCCGGTTGCCAGGACATCGAGAAGTCCGCCGGTCTGCAGCAGTGCCGCACCTGCCTTGGAGTGGCCGGTGAGGGTCTTTTGCGAGATGACGTACATCGGCGCGTCCGGGTCGCGGCCAACGGCCGGCCACAGCACCGAGTGCAGTTCGGACTCGTTCGGGTCGTTGGCGTTGGTGGAGGTGTCGTGCTTGGACAGGACGGTGACGTCGTCAGGGGTCAGCCCCAGCGAGGACAGGGAGCGGGCCAGACGCGAGTCGGTTCCGCCGCAGGCTGCAGCGAGCACGCCGAGGCCTGGTGCCGGGATGGAGGTGTGCGCGCCGTCGCCGAAGCTGGAGGCGTACGCGACCACTGCCAGCACCGGCAGGCCGAGTTCGGCAGCGAGGGTGCCGCGGGCGAGCAGGACCGTGCCGCCGCCTTCGGCTTCGAGGAAGCCACCGCGTCGGCGGTCGTTGGCGCGCGAGATAAAGCGGCCGTCGATCCCTTGTGCCGTCATCTTGGCGGTTTCGGCGGTGGCGTTCATGTCGCCGAAGCCCTGGAGGGATTCGACCTGGACGTCGTCGATACCGCCGGCGACTACGAAGTCAGCCTTGCCCAGCGCGATCTTGTCCACCGCTTCTTCGATGCTGACGGCGGCGGTGGCGCAGGCGCCGACCGGGTGGATCATGGAGCCGTAGCCGCCGACCAGTGCCTGCATGGTGTGGGCGGCCACCACGTTGGGCAGTGCTTCCTGCAGGATGTCGGTCTGGCGTTCCTCGCCGATGAAGCGGGAGACGAACACCTTGTGCAGCGATTCCATGCCGCCAATACCGGTGCCTTGGGTGGTGGCGATGAAGGACGGGTGGACCTTCTGCATGAGCTCCGCCGGGGTGAAGCCGGCGTTGATGAACGCGTCGACGGCGGTGACCAGGTTCCAGGCGGCCATGCGGTCCATGCCGTCGGCCATCTGTGCGGGGATGCCCCACTTGGTCGGGTCGAAGCCGTCCGGCATCTGGCCAGCGACGGTGCGCGTCAGGGTGGCCTTCTTCGGCACGTGTGCCAGGGCACCGGCGTGGCGGGTCACGCTCCATTCGCCGTCGATCTGGCGGATGGTGGTCTTCTCACCATCGGCCTCGACGTATGCGAGGGCTTCCTCTTCCGTGGCCACGGTGAACGTGATGTCGCGGTCGAGGTAGACCTGCTCGAGGTCGATGGAGCCTTGGTCGGTGAGGAAGTACTTGTCCGTCAGGGTGCGGATACCGCTGCGTGCGATGACATCGTCGCGGAAGCGCTCGTAGATGTCCTCCTCGGCGACCTCTGCGCCGTCTTCGTCGTACCAGGCCGGGTTCGGATCCTCGGACCAGGTGATCAGGCCCATCATCCACGCCAGTTCGAGGACACCGGCTGCGGTGAGGTCGACCTCGCCGGTGCGGGTGATGCCGTATTCGGCTTCGCGGCGGGTGCGGCCGGAGCCCCAGCTGGATACCTCGCCGATGCCGACGACAACCACCATGTCATCAAGTGCGCAGGTCACATCGCCCACAGCCGCAGGTGCGGGCTGGCGTGGGGTGGCGACGTTCGGCAGTGCGCGCACCGTGGCGCCATTGCTTGTCGACGACTCCGTGCCCGCCACATCAACACGTGCATTACGCGCCAGATCGGCGATGGACACGCCTGCGTCCTCGAGCCCACCTGTGAGGTCGAGATCCAGCGGGGACTGCTTCGCCTGCTCGCGGGATTCCTCGGTGACCAGACTAAGTAGCTGCGTGGAGATCTCCTCCGGGCTCCACACGTGGATACCCGCAGCCTGTGCTGCCGGAACGAGCCCGTCGTTGCCGCCCATCAGGTGCGTGCCGGCAACCCAACCGATGCGGGCCTGCGCCAGAGTCACGCCCTCTGGCCAGCCGGTTTCCGCGGACCACTTGTTTACGATCGCGTCGAAGGCGGCCTTGACTTCGCCGTAGGCGCCGTCGCCACCGAAGGTGCCGCGGTTCGGCGAGCCCGGCAGGACGATGTGTGCGCGCTCGGCAGGGAAGTGATCGCCGCGCTGCGCCAGGTCGGACAGGCCGGCGATGGTGCGCTCCACCGACCACAGCAGCAGGCGGGCCTGCGTTTCGGCGTTGCCGCCGACCTCTGCAAGCGAGCCGGATACCGGCGGCGCTGCGAACGGGAAAGCAAGCGTCGGCGTGAGTGCCGGTTTGATGGTCTTGACGTCCTTGCCAACGGTTTCCTTCTGCTCGGAGCCGATCCACTCGATGAGCGCATCGATGTCGCGGTAGGACGACAGGTTCGTCGGCACCAGCCACAGGCGCGCACCCGCGGAGGCGTGCTCGGCGAAAAGCGTGCGGGCGAATTCCTTACGCGCCTGGCTGACGTTGGATGCCGTCATGATGACCGTCGCACCGCCTGCGAGCAGGCCCTCCACCACAGCGGTGGCGATGGAACCCGGCGCGGCACCGGTGACCAGGGCGACGTCGTTTGCGTACGGCTCGTTCGCTGCGGCGTTGGCGGCAGCGGCGATCTCGCCGAGTACGTTGCGACGATCACCCTCCACGCGCTTGGCGTACCACTCGGCCTGCTTGGCCACGGTGGAACCGGTGCCAGCGAAGCGCTGTGGTGCGAGGTCGATTTCGCCGAGGGCGACGCGGGCGAGGTCTTCGCGGGCTTGGGCCCAGCGGTCGTCGAAGAGCACGGCCTTGCGCTCGTCGAAGACCGGGGTGACCTGCTTGACCCAGCCGGAGCCGAGTTCTGCCTCGATCGTTTCCACGATCGTGGTGTCCGGTGCGGGGATCTCGGCGACCTCGTCTTCGATGCCGAGCTTGTTCAGCAGCGTGCGGGCGGTAGCCACCAGGGTGTCGGTGACTTCGTCCTTGTAGGCGTCGAGCGCGGCCGAGTCCACCACGCCGCCGCCGGATGCGCCGCCGCTGGTGGCCTGGGAGACTGCAACGCCGTAGCGTGCTGCGACGTTTTGTACCGCCTGGTCGATCAGTGCGGTGATCTCCGCCTTGGTTGTGGCCGACGGCAGGCTGTTTAGCGAGCCGCCGCGCACCGATTCCTCGGTGCGGCTGCCCAGCAGAATCTCGGCTTCGACGTGCGCGGTCCAGGTTGCTGGCAGGCCCCACGCGGCTGCGAGGTGCTCGCCGACAAACGCCGGCTTCAGGCCCGCGCCACCGAAGAGTTGGCGCAGGCGGGTGCCCACGGCCTCGCTCAAGACAGCGCCGAACGGGGTGTAGCCAGGCGCGGCGGTGTTCACGCGCGTGTTTAGCGTGGCCACGTCGGCTTCCGCTGCGCCGTCGATGGCGGGCACGCCGAGTTCGGCGGACATGTCCATGAGCAGCTGGTTGCGTCGCGACGACACCCCACCGGTGAGCTCCTCAATAGTGTCCGAATCGTTGATCTGCTCGGGGCGGATCTTGTTCTGCAGCGCGAACAGGACGGTGATCGCATCGGCCGCGGTGAAGGGAAGGTCGGACGCGGGTGCGCCGGATGCAGCAGGTGCAGCCGGTGCAGCCGGTACTGGCTCTGCCGGTGCGGCGGGGGCCGCGGGTGCAGCCTCGGCGGCCGGTTGCGGGGCGGATTCTGGGGCCGGTTCGGCGTCTGTTTCGGCCGGGGTGTCGTCGACAAGCACAGGCTCCGGCGCGGACACCACGTCGTTGAGCATGACAATGTCCTGGCTTGCCTCAACGTTGAAGACCGGCACGTGGATGCCAATGACATCCATCTCGCGCTTAGCCAGGTTGGTCAGCGTCGGCGAGGACGCAAGGCCGACCTCGATGACCTGGTCGACGCGACCAAGCAGGTAGTCCTGCGTTTCAATCCAGCGCACAGGCGAGGCGAACTGCCACGCCAGCAACTCGATAAGCAACGTGCGTGCGAGCGTGTTGCGTTCGGTGTTCTCCGGCGTCATGCCCTTGAGGCGCTCGGAGGGGACCTCGTCGGTGACGGCGTCGATGAACTGCTGCGTCAGCGCGAACGGCTTAGCCACCAGGTTCGGGATGTAGCGATCCACCAGCGTGTCCACGTCGATGATCGCCGGCATGTGCTCGTCGAGCTTCTCGGCGAAGTCCGCCACACCCTCGCGCAGCACGCGCGAGTGGAACGGAACGTCCACGCCCGGAACCGTGACGTAGGCGCGCGGCGTGACCGAGTTGGCCTTGCGCTCCAGAGCAGCAAGGCCGCGCTTCGTGCCCGCGACGGAGTACTGCTGACCCTTGATGTTGTAGTTGACAATCTCCAAGAACTCGCCGGAATCCTGCGCAACACCAGCGACGTAGGCCTCGACCTCTTCCGGGCCGACACCGATCATGTTCGGGCGCAGCGCACCCATGCCGTAGTCGGAGTTACCCTCCGCATCGCGCGGCACCAGGGAGCCCATGGCGGAGCCGCGCGAGTACACGATGTCGATGACCGCTTCCAGATCAAAGATGTTGCCCAGCGCGGCAAGCGCGGTGTATTCACCAAGCGAGTGGCCCGCAAAGTACGCGCCGGAGGCCAACGCGTTGGCCTCGTTCAGGCGCTGGGTCTGGGCGTAGGCGACAACCGCCATGGCCACCTGGGTGAACTGGGTCAGGTGTAGCACGCCGTCCGGGTGCTTGAACTCCACACCGCGGATCACCAAGCGCGACGGGTTGTCTTCCACAATGCACTGGATGGAAAACCCGTGGGTCTCGCGCGTGTGGCGGTCTGCGCGGCGCCACACCTCGCGCGCCGCAGCGGAAGTCGCACGGTCGCCGTTGCCCATGCCCTGGGTCTGAATGCCCTGGCCGGGGTAGACGTAGGCGGTGCGTGGCTGGGCCAGAAGCGCCTGACCACGGGAGACAACGTCACCCGCGATGCGGCAGGTCACCTCAAGGGCCTGCTGGATGCCGACGCGGCCGACACGCTCGACGGTGATCTCTACCTCGTCATCAAGCTGCACCATGCCGTACATGGAGTAGGTCCAGCCGATGACCTGGCCGTGGCCGGCAGCGAGGTGCTGCGCGGTGGCAGACAGCCACATGCCGTGCACCAGCGGTGCATCCAGGTTGACCAGGGCGGCAGCGTTGGCGGAGGTGTGGATCGGGTTGTAGTCGCCGGAGACCAGCGCGAACGGGGTCATGTCCGACGGTGCGCGGACCACGGTGCGGTCCACGAACGAACGTGGGGTCGGCTCCACCTGATCGCTTGCCGCGCCGCCGCCGTACGCCGGCGCCGGGACTGGCGTCGCGGTGCCGGTGGCGCGACCACGGATGGCAAAGCGCTGCATCTGGGTTGCCACAACCTCGTCGCCAGAGCGCAGCTCCAACTCGACGGTGACAATGCGGCCAGAGGTGGACTCGGCAATAGAAGTGCACTTGGAGGTCACGTCGATGCGCCTGCCATCGGCAAGCTCGGACAGCGGGACACGCAGGTCAATGACGTGATCCAGGTGGACCGCGTTGAGCAGACCCTCGATGACCGGCGTGCCATCAGCCAGCCTGCCGGAGCCCAGCGCGGCGTAGATCGCCGGCCAGCAGGGGCCAACCAGCACGTCCGGCGTACCAACCACAGCGTTGTCGGCCACAGCGCCACCCGTAACTGCGGAGTGCGACGCCAGCAGGGAAGCAGGCAGCGTAAACGACGAGCGCGCCACACCAAACGGTGCGTCCTCGGTCGGTTCCTCGATCTGCGGAATCTCAGTAATCGTGTCGCCGGCCTCGCTGACCGAACCGACACCCGCCAGGCCAGACAGCAGCTCGAAGACGCTGTCGGAAAGACGATCGCCGTCCACAACCGGGGAGGCACCCGTGCCTGCGCCGGCAGGGATCTCGACCGGGATGTTCACCTCACGTACGTAGAACGGGCGCTTATCTTCCGGCAGGTGATCCCATGCGGAATCAGCGTGGATCCGGATCGTCCACTCACACTCACCAGCCGCGTTGGTGGTTGCCTCCACGTCGAAGGCGTCCTCGTCCAGCGCGTATGCCGGGTTTGCCATCAGGTGGCCGTGCCACACCAAGGTTGGGCAGGAGCGCAGGTACGCGGCCTCGTCGGCGGCGTCGCTGCGTCGAGCGAAGCGGGATTCGGCGGTGACGCCGTCGTCGATAAGCATCTGCGTCGCGGCATCCTCGAAGCGTGCCAGCAACTGCGCAACCGGCTCGTTCTTGCGCGTAATGCCAGCAACCGCAACCGGGCCAGGGATGATGCGCACCTGGTCAGCGGTGTAGCGCTCATCCTGTGCCTGCCACAAGGTGTCCTTGCCGAACCAGGACTTCAGATCCGCATCAAGTGCCGGCACCCACGGCATCGGCTTCGGGTAGGCGTAGTGCAGGCCGATCCACCACGCCGCATCGCGCGGGGAAACCACAACCTCGCGTGCCTGCGGGTAGTGCTGCAGCAAGGTCTGAAGACCATCGCGCGGGGAGATCTCGACATCGTCGGGGAAGAGGGTCGGGATCTCGCCGTGGTCGGCCTCGTTCAGGCGTGCCTCGATGCGCTGCAGCAACGCGACAAAGCGCGCGTTCCAGGTCTGGTCGATGAACGGATCGGCGAGCTCGACGAAGCGCTCGACCCACTCGGCGTACGTCATCGTCTCCACGTCGCCGAAGTAAGGCTTCGCCGTCTTCGACAGCGCCTCGATGATCTCTTCGCGGTGCGCTGGGTACTCCTCAATATCCAACGAGGCGATAAACCGCGCCGCCTTGGCAAAGGAGTTGTCCAGGTCGTGCAAGTCTGCCAGCAGGTGCGATTGCGACGACGCCACACCGGCCACGCCGCGACCGCGGCCGACCCAACCGCCGTTGTTCTCCGGGGGCAGGCCCGGCGTATCCACGAGCAGCTGCTTGACCGAATCCGTGGCCTTCGCCTCCTTCGTGGCCATAGCCACGGTGCCGACGAACACACCATCCACCGGCATCGCAGGCAGCCCGAACTTCTCGGACCAACGGCCCGTGATCAGTTCCGCGGCACGCTCCGGCGAGTACACGCCACCGCCGACGGTGAGCACCGCGTTGTCGTGCGCACGAATCTCCGGGTAGGTCTCCAGCAGCATGTCTTCCAGGTCAACCCAGGAGTGGTGGCCGCCAGCGTGGCCGTCTTCCACCATCAAGATGACCTGGTCGTCCGGGTTCGCTGCCGCGATGGCAAGCGCGTTGCGGATCTGCTGCGTCGTACCAGGCTTGAGCGCAATGTAGGGGAAGCCATCCTGGTGCAGCTGCGCGAACAGTTCCGTAGCTTCTTCAACTTCCGGGATGCCTGCGGAGATGCACACGCCGTTAAACGGGGCACCGGCCGCGCGGGCCTTTGGCACCATGCGCGTTTGGCCGAACTGCAGGTTCCACAGGAAGCGGTCGAAGAACATGGTGTTGAACTGTGCGGTGCGACCGGGCTGCAAAAACGCCTTGAGGTTGGCGGTGTGCTTGCCAAACTCCTCCTCGGAGTACATGCCGCCACCGGCAAGTTCTGCCCAGTAGCCGGCGTTGGCAGCAGCGGCGACGATCTCGCCGTCTGCGGACGTCGGCGTCATGCCACCCAGGATGATTGGGGACAGGCCAGTCAGCGACGAGAACTTCGTCTGCGTGTACGTCTTGCCGTCCGGCAGCGCAATCACTCGCGGCGCGTAGTCCGAATAGTCCACGCCCTGCGGCAGCTCAGCACCCGGGCGTGCGAGGTCGTCGCGTTTCGCGGCAGTGGACGCATCGAGCACAGCGACGCCGGAACCGTTGGCCAGGTTGGTCACAATGGTTTCCGTCGCCGAATCAAACGTGAAAATGTGGCTCGCACCCTGGGCAATCAGGTCGCGCACGACTTCGGTGAAGTCGAATCGGTCCACCAAAATTGACTGCGCCAGTTCACGCGGGGTGGTGGTTTCAAACGTGATCCCGCACGCGTCCGCCCACTGCTGCGCCAGATCCACACCAGGGGCGTTGGTCTCCACATGGAAGGGGTACGCAACATCAAGCGAATCGAACACCGGCGTGATTTCGGAGCCGCCGTACTCCACTTCCAACTTGGCGTTGTATCTGCTCGCAGCCGCTTCGATGTCCTTGCGTGCCTGCGCGAGCGCCTCCGGGCTGCCGGACAGCACCACGTGGCGGTGCCCATTGATCACGCTGATCGGAGCAGCTTGCGTATCGACGACAAACTCACCGACCTGCTCAGGCGTTAAGCCCCGAACCGAAAGCATCCGGCTGCGCGAGTCGGCGGCACCGTACACGTTGGTCGCGGCGGCACCCATGATGAACGCGAACGCAAGCGCCTTCTCCGCAGCCTGCGGGCCGTTGGCGCGATCCAGTGCGGCAGCGCCCAGGATGCCCTGCGAGTGACCGGCGAACAGTGCGTCGGCGGTGTCCAGGCCGAGCTGCTCGAGGTCTTCAGCAGCAACAATCTGCGATAGCAAAATCGCCGGCGCGCTGACTGCGGGCAGGGCGTCGATTGCCTCGTGCGCAGCATCTGCATCCATCGCCTCGCGGATACGCTGCACAACCCCCGGCACCACAGAGGCCAACGGGCGGGCGACGGCGGCGGTGAGAGACTGGGCGTCGTTAAGCAATTGCTCCATGCGGCTGCGTGCCACAGGAGTCGCAGCAGCATCAGCGAGTGCCTGCTGCCAGGAAGAACCCTGCCCCGGGAACAGGATTGCGGGACGCTTCAGGGAAGAAAAAGAGGTGGAATTCATAACAGTGTCCTTATGGTCCTTTGTGGTCCTTGAATCGGAGCGGGATTAGAGCGGGATATTGCCGTGCTTGCGCATCGGACGCGCCACGGTCTTGTCACGGAAGAAACGCAGTTGCGCTGCGAGAACCGCAGGGGTTTCGCTTGGGAGGATGACCGAATCGATCAGACCGCGCTCAGCGGCCTTGTACGGGTTGAGCATCTCGTCTTCGTAGTCGCGCTCGTACTTCGCAATCAGTTCGCGGAGCTCCTCGTCGCTCACACCGGAGTCGCGGGCGTTAGCAATGTCTTTGCGGTTGATAAAGCCGACTGCGCCAGACGCACCCATCACCGCGATCTGCGCGGTCGGCCACGCCAAGTTCACATCGGCGCCGAGGCCCTTCGAGCCCATCACGCAGTACGCGCCGCCGTACGCCTTTCGCATGGTCACGGTCACCTTCGGCACGGTTGCCTCGCCGTAGGCGTACAGCAGCTTCGCGCCGCGGCGCAGAATGCCGCTGTGCTCCTGGTTCGCGCCGGGCAAGAAGCCGGGAACGTCCACCAGCATGACAATTGGGATGTTGAAGCTGTCGCAGGTGCGGATGAAGCGCGCGGCCTTTTCCGCCGAGTCAATGTCCAAGCAACCTGCGAGCACCATGGGCTGATTAGCGACGAAGCCCACCGGCTGGTCCTCAATCCGACCAAACGCAGTGACGACGTTTTCAGCGCGCTGCTCCATGACCTCCAGGAACTCGCCGTCGTCCGCGATATGCGCAATCACGTCGCGGACCTCATAAGGGGTGTTCGGCGAGTCTGGGATCAGTGAATCCAGCGCGGCAGCATCGGTGGCGTCTGCCTCTGCATCGGTTGGGGTTGCCGGGCGCGGCGCCGACTTCTGGCGGTTGTTCGACGGCAAGTACTCGAGCAAGTCAGCCACCCAGTCGAGCGCATCCTCGTCGGATTCCGCAACGTAGTGGCAGTTGCCGCCCTGCTGCATGTGGATCCAGGCGCCGCCGAGCTCCTCCTGCGAGATCTCCTCACCCGTGACCGTCTTGATCACATCCGGGCCGGTGACGAACATCTTCGAGGTCTCATCCACCATGACCACAAAGTCGGTCAGTGCGGGGGAGTAGGCGTTACCGCCGGCGCAAGCGCCCATGATCACGGAGATCTGCGGGACCACGCCGGAGGCTTCGATGTTGTGCAGGAAGGTCCGCGCGATCCAGTCCAGCGATACCGCGCCGTCCTGGATGCGGGCGCCTGCACCTTCATAGAGGCCGATCAGTGGACGACCGGTGGTGACGGCAAGGCGCTGAATCTTGGTCATCTTCTCGCCGTAGACCTCACCCAACGCGCCACCGAAGACGGTGCCGTCCTGGGAAAAGATGCAGACCTCGCGTCCGTCGATCGTGCCGAATCCGGTGACAATGCCATCCGTTGCCGGCCGCTTCGCCTGCATCCCGAAGTCATGGGTGCGGTGGCGGGCGTGCTGGTCGAACTCCACAAACGAGCCCTCGTCCAGGAGGTAGTCCAAGCGCTCACGTGCGGTCAGTCTGCCTGCTGCGCGGACCTTCTCCAGTGGTTTTGATCCCATCGGCTCGGCCGCTTCGGTGCGTCGTTGCACGAGGTCATCGTGTTTTTGGGCTGTGGTCGCCGGTGCCGGGATTGGCGCCGGAACCGCTGCCTTTTCAGTCTGATGTACACCTGTAAACGTATTTGGCATGCTGGCATTCTAAACCTACGAATCCGTAAGTTACTAGTCGGTAGGTAAATTCCCAGCCACACAGCAGGTTCTATTACGAACGCCAACCCCCGATGGACATTCAAGAAACTAGGCTTTGACCATGCATATCGGCATCGACCTCGTGGACGTTTCCTCGTTCGCCCAACAAATGGAATTCCCAGGTTCTACCTTCGGTTCTGTGTTCACCGACCGCGAGATACGCACGTGCAACACGAAACCGAATCGTGCTGCATCGCTCGCCGGACGCTGGGCGGTAAAGGAGGCTTACATCAAAGCCTGGTCCCAAACGATCATCGGCCAGCCCCCGCTTATCACCCCGGACGAGCTCAACTTCGCCGAGATAGAAGTAGTAAACGACGCATTCGGGCGACCTGTGGTCCAGTTGCACGGTGAGGTCGCACGGTTAGGCCCCCACGTCCAAAGCGTCTCCCTGAGCCACGACGGCGACTATGCGATTGCCACCGTGATCGTGGACTAGGGGCGCTTGGCCGGAAGGCTTACCGCCACGCCTGGGCGGCACGGACGAAGCCGGCTGCAAGGGTGCGGCCGGTGTGGGTGAGGTGGTCGTCGTGAAGCGAAAGCTCCTGGGTGACGGCGGCAGCGTCATAACCGCTGCGCGCGGCCCACTGACCTGCAACATCGGGGGAGCATTCGGGGTGGAACTGCACCGAGACGATGGAACCGAGACGCATCGCCTGGATGGGGCAGCGGGCACTCGAGGCGAGCAGTTGCGCGCCGGGCGGGAGCGACACCACTGCATCGTGGTGGGATTCGACCACAACCAATTCGGGATCGAGGGCGCCGAAAAGAGGATCGGCAAGACCAGCTTCGGTCAGCGACACTCGTGCGGCGCCCTCTTCGTCCTGACTGGCTAAGCCGACGGAAACTTCGCCCCCGAAGCAGTCGGCGATGATCTGGTGGCCAAGGCAGATACCCAGAACCGGCATGCCTGACGAATGAGCTGCGCGAAGGAGGTCGTGGACGGCGGGCAGCCAAGGTGCGGCCTCGGTGTCCAGGGCGTTGGTGCGACCGCCGAGGAGGATGAGGGCGGAGGTGGTGTCGTCGATACGCGGTGGCGTTTGGTTGAGATCGACGACATCGAGCTCAGCGCCGGCGCGTTCGAGCCATGGACCGAGGCGCTGGAGCGGGCTGATCGGGTCGGGCTGGAGAACAGTGATGCGCATGGTCAGAGGTCAAAAGAAGCGACGCGACGCATTTCATCAGTGACACGGATCTTGCCTTTGCCCTCGCGCTCTCTCTTGAGGATCAGCTTTGCAAAAGCAATCTGGCCACGGGGCGGACGTTCTCCCTTAACATCCTGAGCTGTCTCAGGGCGGTTACTCACAGTCATCGCTGCTCCTTTCGTGGGCTTCATCGTAGCGAGTAAACAACCCCCGGTTCCCTCGAATGCGCATCGGGTTAATATGTGGTGCATGCAACGCGTGCTTTCCGGAATCCAGCCCACCGCCGACTCTTACCACCTGGGAAACTACCTGGGTGCCCTGAAACAGTGGATTGACCTGCAGGACGGCTACGAGGCGTTCTACTTCATCCCGGATCTGCACGCGATCACGGTGGACCAGGACCCGGAAGAGCTGCGTCACCGCACGCTTGCAGGCTGTGCGCAGTTGATTGCGCTGGGTATTGACCCGGAGCGCTCCACCCTGTTCGTGCAGTCGCACGTACCGGAGCACGCCGAGCTGACCTGGGTGCTGCAGTGCCTGACCGGTTTTGGTGAGGCCAGCCGCATGACGCAGTTCAAGGACAAGTCGGCCAAGCAGGGCCAGGACCGCACGTCGGTGGGTCTGTTTACCTACCCGGTGCTGATGGCTGCGGATATTTTGCTGTACTCGCCGCAGTTGGTACCGGTGGGTGAGGACCAGCGTCAGCATTTGGAGCTCACGCGCACGCTCGCGGAGCGGTTCAACTCCCGCTACGGCAAGACGTTCACGGTGCCGGAGGGCATGATCGTCGAGGGTGCGGCGAAGATCTACGACCTGCAGGATCCGACGTCGAAGATGTCCAAGTCCGGCGCGAACCCGAAGGGCATTGTGAATCTTCTGGACGAGCCGAAGACTTCCGCCAAGCGCATCCGCTCCGCCGTGACCGACAACGATGGCGTGATTGCCTACGACAAGGAAAACAAGCCGGGCGTGTCCAATCTGCTGGTGATTCAGTCGGCGCTGACAGGCAAGCCTATCGACGACATCGTCGCCGGCTACGAAGGCCAAGGCTACGGCGCGCTGAAGGTGGATACGGCGGATGCGCTCGAGGCGTTCACCACGCCGCTGCGCGCGCGTTACGACGAACTCATGTCGGATCGTGCCGAACTCGAAGCCATCCTCGCCCGCGGTGCCGAGCGCGCCCGCGAGGTGGCATCGCCGCTGCTGAAGGACGTGTACGAGAAGGTTGGGTTCTTAGCGCCGAAGCGCTAAGGGCTAGCGGCGGAGCCAGGTCCGTTTCCGGCGTAGCCTCAGCGCTTCGCTCGTGCGGCCCGCAGGCCGTTCAAGATCACGATGACTTCGGCGACCTCGTGAACCAACACCACGGCGGCTAGGCCCAGCACGCCGGTGATCGCCAGCGGCATCAACACGATGATGATGGCCAGAGACAGCACGATGTTTTGGTTGATGATCCTGCTGCCTCGGCGGGCGTGCTGCAGAGCCTGCGGGATCAGCCGGAGGTCGTGGCCGGTGAAGGCGACGTCAGCGGACTCGATCGCGGCGTCAGAGCCGGTCGCTCCCATCGCAATGCCCACCGTCGCGCCTGCCAGTGCCGGCGCGTCGTTGATGCCGTCGCCGATCATCGCCGTCGGCGTCTTGGAGGAGAGTTCGGCGACGATGTTTGCCTTGTCCTCCGGTCGCAGCTCGGCGCGCACGTCGTCGATTCCGGCGATTTCAGCCAGCGCCCGGGCGGTGCGAGTGTTGTCGCCGGTGAGCATGCTCACTTCCACGTCGTTGGCGTGCAGGGTCTGCACGGCTTCGGGAACCTCGGGACGCAGCTCGTCGCGGACACCGATCGCCCCGGCGAGGGTGTCATCGACGGTGACCAGGACGCAGGTCTGGCCCTCGGACTCCATGCGCTCAACGTCTGCCTTCAATGGCCCGGCGTCGATCCACCGGGGGCTGCCCACCAGCACTCGTCGGCCTTCGACGGTGCCGCCGATGCCATGCCCGGCTTCCTCGCTGATGTCCGAGGCGGTGGGCGCTTCGGGCGCCGCTGCCGCGATCGCCGCGGCGAGGGGGTGCGTCGATTGCTGCTCAACTGCCGCCGCGAAAGCAAGCACCTGCGCCCGATCGAATCCGTCCGCCGGGACCACGCCGGTAACCTCGGGCTGGTTGCGGGTAAGGGTTCCGGTCTTGTCCACCGCCAGGTGACGGATGCCGCCGAGCCGCTCGAACGCCGCGCCGGACTTGATGACCACTCCGAACTGACTGGCCGCGCCGATCGCGGCCACGACCGTCAGCGGCACGGAGATTGCCAGCGCGCACGGCGAGGCTGCGACCAGAACCACCAACGCACGGGTGATCCACGTCTCGGGGTCGCCCAGCAGCGAGCCAATCACACCGACCAGCACCGCCAGGATCATCACCCCGGGCACTAGGGGTTGGGCGATCCGGTCGGCGATCCGGGCGCGGTCGCCCTTTTCCGCCTGTGCCTGCTCGACCAGGTCGACGAGGGTGGTCAGCGAGTTGTCCGTTCCAGCTGCGGTCGTCTCGATCTCCAGCACACCGGCGGAGTTGATTGCTCCCGCGGGTACCTCGTCGCCGGGTGCGACCTCCTCCGGAATGGATTCTCCGGTGATCGCTGAGGTGTCAAGGCTGGATCGTCCGGAACGAATGATGCCGTCCGTGGCGATTCGTTCCCCGGGGCGCACGAGCATTAGCTCGCCAACCACGAGGTCCTTCGCTGCGACCTCGACCGCCGTGCCGTCGCGCAGCACCGTCGCGGTCTGCGGCACCAACTTCAACAGTGCCCGCAGTCCGCTCTGGGCCCGGTCCATCGCCTTGTCTTCCAGTGCCTCGGCGATCGAGTACAGGAACGCTAGCGCCGCGGCCTCTCCGACGTAACCGAGGAACACCGCGCCGACCGCACTGATCGTCATCAGCAAGCCAATGCCGAGCTTGCGCTTCGTGACAAGGTTCCGGATCGCTCCAGGTGCGAACGTGTAAGCGCCCAACAGCAGGCCGACCCAGAACAGTACTGTCGCGGGTGTCTCCAAGTCGGACCAGTCCAGCGCCAGACCTATGAAGAGGGCTATGCCGGAGAAGATCGGCAGTAGCAACTCGGGGTCCTTCCACCATGGCCGATCGAGCTCTTCGACCTCCGCGGCGGGTTTGTGTTCGCATCCACACGCTGAACTCATGCGTCCGCTCCCTTCTCGCCGCAGCCGGGGACCGAGCACTCAGAGTCGATGCATGGGGCGTTTTCGTCGACAGCCAGCGTCGCGTTGACCAGCGCGTTGAGCGCTGCTGCGAGATGCGGATCGGCGATTTCGTAGCGTGTCTTGCGGCCCTCCGGCTCGGCGACGACGATGCCGCAGTCGCGCAAGCAGGTCAGGTGGTTCGAGACGTTCGAGCGGGTCAGGTCCAGGTCGCGCGAAAGCACGGCCGGGTAGCTCGGGCCGTCGAGTAGTGTCATCAGGATTCTGGAACGCGTCGGATCCGCCATGGCCCGGCCGAGCCGGTTCATGACGTCGAGGCGTGAAGCAATGGTCAGCATGCGCTGAACTGTACAGTGGCTACTGAACTGGCGCAAGGCGTGAGGAGTCTGCTACTGCCTCCGCCCCCGCTACGCCGTTTCGCAGGCTCCTCTACGATGTGTTCGGTAAAGCACATCCGTTTAGAAGGGACGTCCGTCGATGGCAACCTCGACATCGCCGCGTAAGGCGTACACCGACGAACAAGGAATCGAGCGCGCCTCGAAGCAACAGCAAGAAGGCCTAGAGGCGAAAGTAGAGGAGAAGGCGCCCGCTGCGGCTCACGTGCTGCGGATGAACGAGCGCTTCGGTACCGAAGGCGGTAACCAGCTTGCCGGTGGCATTACGTACTTCTCGGTGCTGTCGCTGTTTCCGCTGCTCATGCTGCTTTTCGCTGGCCTCGGTTTCTTCCTGAGTGCGCGGCCGGATCTGATCCAGGAGATTGAAAACCAGATCACCTCCTCCGTGGACGGCGATCTGGGCGACATGCTCAATGAACTGGTCAATGCTGCTATTGATCAGCGCGGTGCCGTCGCTGGTATTGGTTTGCTGACCACCCTGTGGTCTGGCCTGGGCTGGATGAACAACCTGCGCGTGGGCGTGTCCGCGATGTGGAAGGTGGATGCGAACGAGGGCGGCAACTTTGTGACGAAGAAGTTGGCCGACCTACTGGGCCTGATCGTGCTCATTGTCCTGTTCGTGGTGGCTGCAGGCGTGACCGCGGTTGGCGTGTCCGGCTGGACCAGCACCGCAATGGAGCGCCTTGGCATCGGTGATTTCCCGGGCGCGCGCCTCGTGGTGTGGGTCGTTGGATTCCTGGTCAGTGTGCTGGCCAGCTTCCTGGTCATGCTGTGGGTGAACATGTACATGCCGCGCACGAAGGTGCCGGTGAAATCAGGTCTGAAGGGTGCGCTGCTCGGCGCGGTCATCTTCGCCATCTTGCAGCAGTTCGCAGGTCTGGTGATTTCCTCCGCTACCGGTAACCCGGCGGGTGCAATCTTCGGCCCGATCATCACCCTCATGGTCGTGCTGTACCTGATCTGGCGCGTGGTGCTCTACGTTGCAGCATGGACTGCGACGACGCAGGAGTCCCTGGACGCAGCCCCGGCGGAGGTTCCGGAGCCGGCCGTGATCAATATCCGTGCAGGTGCGGTGCGTAACACCGATAAGTCGGCGTCTACCGGCAAGGCGCTTGGCGTCGGCGCCGCGCTTGGCGCTATCGGCGTTGGCCTCGCTTCCGTGCTGACGCGAGACTAACCACAGCGGCAAGCAACGCGAGGGCCACAACGCCCGCAACGACAAGGTAGGACCACCAACGGTTCCAGGCCGTCTCCTCTTCCATACCGGAGTTCTCTTCGGGCGTGGGGGAGGGGGCGGCCTTCGTCGTTTCAGGGGTGTTGGTCTCTGGGGGCGCTAGCTTTGCGACGACACCCTCCACCCCATACGCCGCATGCAGCAGCATCTGCGCCTGTTCCCAGGCGCGGTGTTCGTGGGCAGTGGTGTCGAGGACGACGGCGACGAGGCGGCGGCCATCGTGGTTGACCGCACCGACGAAGGTGTGGTTGGCGTCGTCGGTGTAGCCGGTTTTTCCACCGATGCCGTCAGGGTCGTTGAGGTAGAGCTTGTTGTCATTCCACAGCTCAAAGGCTGGTAAGTCGTCGAATCCGGGGAACGTGTAGGACTCGGTGGCGACGATGTCCGCGAACGTGGGGTTCGCAAACGCCGCTTTGTACGCCAGGCCCATATCCCACGCGGAGGTGGACATGCCGGCGCTGTCCAGGCCGGAATACGAGGTGGCACGGGTATCGGTCATGCCGAGTGTTTTGGCCATTTCGTTGATCTTCAAAAGCGTCATCTCGTTGCCGCCGAGCGCCTGGGCGAGCGCGTGGGCGCAATCGTTGCCAGAGGCCAACAGCAGACCGTGGAGCAGGTCGTTGACGGTGTAGTCGCCGCCCTCGCCGATGCCTGCGGCGGAGCCTTCCTGGCCCGCGGACTCGGCGGATACCGGCACTTTCTGGTCTAGCGGCAGTTCGTCGATCGCCGCCAATGCCAACAGCACTTTGATGATCGATGCCGGACGGTATCGTCCGTGCGGATCCTTCATCGCCACCACGTCGCCGGAATCCAGGTCAGCCACCAGCCACGCGGATGCGAGCACGTCCTGCGGAACCTCGTAACCGTCGGCGACGCTGACCCCACACGGCCCGTCGTAGGTCACCGGCAACGCGTCCGGCGTGCTTGTGGCCCGTTCTGAGGTGGAGACAGGCTCCGGCGGCCAGGTTGCCTGCGGGCAGTTATCGGTATCGGGTGCTTTGTCGCGCTTGGGTGGGACCCAGTTGCCGGTGTCGTCGTAGTAGCCGGTGGTGGGGGCGGCCGGCTCGATGGCATCGGTTGGGGCGGGGGTTTCGGCGTCTTGCGCGTTCGCTGTCAAGCACAGCCCCATGCTCAAACACACCACCGGAACTGCTGCCAACGTGCGCTTGATCATTTAGGACCCCTTCTGTTTGTAGCGGGTGACGAGGCGGTCGATGAGCTCGTCGGTAAGTTTCTCATCGGAAAGAATGATATCGAGCATGTCAGCATGCATCGCCTCAGTTTCCTCCGGATCTGGTTCTACCTGGTCATCGTAGGAATCGCCGGAGAGATCCATGCCGATGCCGTCGAGGAGCCCCTCGTCTTCAACAGGGGTGTCAATTCCCGTGGCTTCTGCGAGCATCTCCGCATCAATAGCGGGGAACTGGGTGGTGAACTCGGTGAGGAAATCATCCGCATCGCTCATCGCCTGCGCCGGGCGCTTGCCCTTGCGGATCTCCGCATCGATGCGACGCTGCAACGCCTTCTCCATCTGGCGGTGGCGCCAGGAGCGCACACGGGTTGGCTCCAACTCGCGGGCCACCGCGCGTGATTTGTTCTCAGCCTTGCGCGCAAGCGTGGCTACCTGCGTCGCCGTCGCGTTCACAGTGGTATTTACCGGAGCGAACTCCGAGTCGGTGGAAATGCGCCAGTTGCCGTAGTAGCCGAACAGGAACAGGGCGAAACTGGCAACAGGTCCGAGAATCATGCCCCAGGCGAGGTAGCCAGTGGCGTTGCCGATCAGCGTGATCACTGCACACGCCACTGCCGGCAGCACGGTGGGTTGGTTACCGCCAAACACTGACGGTTCTTGGCCGGTGACCACGTCGCGGATCATGCCGCCGCCGGTCGCGGTGAAGACACCCATCATGATGGTGGGCACAACCGGAAGCCCGTACTGGATTGCTTTCGACGCACCCGTGGACGCCCACAATGCGGAGACCAACGCGTCGCCATGCGATTGCAAAAATTCCCATGCGCGGCCCTTGAAGTAGGTGAACCTGGCGATCAACGCGCCGGTAAACGCAAGGATCAGGTACTCAGGCTGGCTCATTGCTGCGACGGTGCCCTCGTTTATCAGCACGTCGCGCAACATGCCTCCGCCGAGTGCGGAAAGCATCGCGATGAAGAAAAACCCCACGATGTCGTAGCCGAGTTGGCGTGCCAGGGTGCCGCCAATGACACCCATGAGGAGCACGCCGGAGATGTCCATCCAGTGATAGATGGCGTTGATGAGGGGGTCGACCTGGTCCACTGCCATAGCCGACCATTCTAAACCTCAGGTCTTAGAACTTGGAGAAGCGCTTGATCAGCTGGTTTTCCATCTCGGTCCACGCTTCTGCCTTATCGGTGAACGGTGCGGACGGAACGTAACCGGCGGCGCGGGTGGAGCCAAGCATGTACGCCAGGTAATCCTGCATGCGCGGGTTGGCCAGCAGCAGGGAGTTCAGCGAATCGTCCTTCGCCCAGTCGGCGGCGTCCGCGAGCAGTTCGTAGGCCTTGGCCATCTGCTTGGTGTCTACCGCGTCGGTGCCCTTGGCAATGTCGGCGGCGATGCCGTTAAACGAGTAGGAGTTGTCCGGGTGAACCTCCACCTTGAGATCACCAGCGTTTGCCGCGTTGAGGATGTCCTGCCAAGTGGACACGCCTGCGAGGTCGTGGTCGTCGTTTTCCAAAATCCAGCGGCCGAGGTGCTTCGTGGACGGGAAGGTGATGATCTCGCCGTACTTACCCAAGAACACCGGCGCGCCGTTCAGGTACGTGCGCAGCGTGTACACGCTCTGGCCCTGGATGGAAACCTTCACCGGGTCGATGCCAGCAAGGCCCCAAACGGAGGAATCGTACGGGTCCTGCGCGGCGGCCTGTGCCTGCTCGTCGGCGCGGCGCTGCTCCTCAGCCGCTGCGCGTGCTTCCTGTGCTTCAGCAATAGCGGTGGTTGCTGCGGCAACCTCGTTCGCATCGAGATCTTGCGTATCGACGACACGCACCACCTCATCCAGCGACTCCACAACCTGCTTCCAATTGGTCAGCACAACGCGGCCCACACCCGACCATTCAGACATGCCGTTCTCGCCCGCGTAGTGGTCCGCGCCACGGTTGACGTTGCCCAAAATGGAGTGGGAGGCGAAGAAGATCTGCGCATGCTCAGCGCTGGCCACCTCGGCCAGCGAACGCGACACCTGGAAGACGCGTGCCAGCGACGAGACGTTCTCGTGGCTCGGACGACCCGCTAGGAAGTTCGGGGCGCCAATGATGTCGTAGTACTGCTTGTCACCCGGCACGACGCGGTCGTCGCCCTGAGTGTTAAACGCCTCCCACTTCGGGTGATCACTCAGGTCATGCGACGGGTTGGTGTTGAGGTAGGCCAGAAGCTCCTCGGGGGAGTTGAAGGCGAGGACCGACTGGTCGTCGCCAAGAAAGGCCTGCCACTGCGTGCCCTTCTCTTTCCAGGTTGGGGCCCACAGGGTGTAAAAATCGCCCTCGGTCAGGGACAGTTTCACGGGAAGGATCGCGCGGGTACTCATGGGGTGAGAGTCTACTCAACTCACAGCCAGCAGATTAACCGGTTGGCCGCCAGAACCCGTAGAACGGCATTCCGATGTTCTCGGTGCGCACCGGGTTCATCTGTACCGGGTCGCCGGCCTCAATCATCATGCCGTCGCCTGCGTACATTGCGGCGTGGCCCGACCAGAGCACAAGATCGCCCGGCTGCAGTTCCTCGTAGGACACCTGCCTGCCAACCGTCTGGTCGGCCGCAACGCGAGGAATCTCCATCCCTGCCTGGCTGTATGCCCAAGATGTCAGCCCGGAGCAGTCGAAGCCACCAGGGCTCGACCCTCCCCAGACATATGGCGTGCCCAGTTGGCTTTTCGCTGCGGCCACTGCGGCTGCGCCGACTGGTGAACCACCCTGTGCCGGTGCTGGCGTGGGCTCCGGTGGAGGAGCAGACATTGGCGTGACCTCAGGCGGAGCAGGCGCGGGGACCGTGGCTGCGGGTTTCGGTGCAGTCGGCAGCGCCGCGGCCACAAGCTGGCGCGGGGATGATGGCACCGAGGCCGATAGGCGCTGCAACTCTGCGTTCGCTGCCTCACCGAGCGCGCCCGGACCCGGCATGACACGGGCGGCCGCCGCAGCGGTCGACGCCCCCAGTTTCGTCGCAAGGGCGCCCAGGTCCTTCTCCAAGCTCTGCAAAGCCGCCATCGCAGCATCGAGCGCCTGACAGACTTGTGCCGCGACAAACGCCGCTGCACCAATTGGGCCGATTGGTGTCGCCGCAAGCGCGGGCGCTGCCGCGGCGTTGCGCATGAGACCGATTGCAATAGAGACAAGCTCGGCGACCGCGGCCGAAGCGCGGACTGACCCGCGCAGGACTGCGTCACTGATATCTGCACGGTAGGCCGCCAGGTCGGATGCAGCCTGCAGCCTGGTTTCTCCGCTCGCGTTAGCAACCTGTGCGAGCGGGCCGAAGTCCTTGAAGTCCGGCATGCGATAGCCCGGAAGGGTCGGAAAATCGATGATGTCTGCCATGGACAGAATCTGTGCCGCAGCAGTACCGATATCTAACGAGAAGTTCAGGTGGCGGTTGTTTGTCACTGATGGCGGCCCGCCGAGCGAGGAAAGCGCGTCGAGCATGGTGCTAAGGGTGGGGTTCATAGTGTCGCTCCAAACTTGTGGCAGGTGGCGGTATCGACGGCGCACGCAGCATCAACGGTGAGGTCCATGGTTGCGGCGATGCGCCGGGCTTCGTCGCGAAGCAAAGTGGCGTCGCTGTTCGCTTGCTCGATAGCGGTGGACACTGCGTTGTGGAATTCGCTCATTGGCCACACATCGGGCACTGGCACATAGTTGAGGGCGCGCAGCGAGGCTGCGTCGTTGCGTAGAGAATCGGTCATGGAAAACACGGATGCGGAATCAAATTGAAAGACAGTCATGCACATTGGACGGTGAAAACCCCACGCCGGTTCCCTCGTAGGAGAAAAAACTTTGGTGAATTAGCATGGGCAGCATGGACATCACGGTTATTAACCACCCGCTGGCTGCTTCGCGGCTGACCATTATGCGCGACAAGCGCAGCGACAACGCAGCTTTTCGTGCGGCGTTGGCCGACCTCGGCGCAATGCTGATCTACGAGGCGGCGCGTGATTTGAAAGTCGAGCAGTTCGACACCGAAACCCCAGTTGCGGTCGCTCAAGGCACGCGGCTGGCCACCCCGCCGATCATCGTTCCGATCATCCGAGCCGGTCTGGGCATGATCGATCCAGCACTGTCGATGATCCCGGACGCCCAGGTGGGCTTCATCGGCTTGGCTCGCGACGAGAAGACCCACGAACCGGTGCCGTACCTCGAAGCACTGCCCGACGATCTGTCTGGACAGCCGGTGTTCCTGGTGGACCCGATGCTGGCAACCGGCGGCTCGCTCATCCACGCCATCGATCTGCTTGTTGGCCGCGGTGCGGACGACATCACCTGCATCTGCATGGTCAGTGCACAGCCGGGCGTGGATGCGCTCAAGGCTCACGGCGGGCCTGTCCGCCTGGTTACTGCGACGATCGATCCGTCGCTGAACGAGGACGCCTACATCGTGCCTGGCTTGGGCGATGCCGGTGATCGTCTCTACGGTCCGCGCAACATCGACCTCTAACGCGCATAACGCGCGTACAGTACAAGCGCAGCGCAAGGTCTACGCGCCACGGAACCGAAAATAACCGTGGCGTGCACACTTGCGCTGCGCTACATTGTGAGCACAACGGCACAACAGCACAACGACACAGCCAGGGGGAGAGCTGTCATGGGGGAATTGCTACCGGACTCGCACTGGGCCAGCTACGCGCTGGGCTTGGGAGAACGTATTCGCGCGCTGCGCATCATGCGGGGGTTGAGCCAAACACGCCTTGCGGAACTCGCTGGAGTGTCGCGCTCGCTTGTGTCCAACATTGAGCGCAACGACTACAACGAGCGGGCTGCCGACCCAACCTTAAGCACTCTCTACCGCATCGCTCGTGCGCTGCACGTGCCACCTGCGATGCTGTTGCCGGGCAGTCTTGACGATGTCGACGATGCCTACGTGCTCCAAGGCCCTGACGCCAAAGTGGAGGCGATCATGTTCCAGTGGCCCCGCAGTCCGTACGACACTGCCCGGTTTTCCACCGCCTATCTTCAACCCGGCGCACCGAGGGGAACACCAGTGTTTAGCGTTGCTGAACAGATTCAGCACTGCACTGAAAACGCAGTACCGAAAAAGCAGTGCGCTTCTAGCGTGGCGACGACCCCGGCGTAGACTCTGTGCAACATATGCACTTGCTTGTACCCGCTGTACAGGACGACCTTAAGGGAGGACGCGTGAGTAACGCCGGAATCGCTACAGCCGTGGCGGCTTGGTTTGATCAAAACCAGGACAAGGTCGTGGGGTGGCGTCGGCACATTCACTCACACCCAGAGCTATCCAACGAGGAAGTGGAAACTACCGAGTTTTTGGTCAACGTACTGGAGGAACATGGTCTGAAGCCGGTGTGCTTCCCGGGCACCGGGTTGTATGTGGACCTTGGTCCTACCGAAGGCAAGCGCTTGGCGTTTCGCGCAGACATCGATGCGCTGCGTGTGCCGGAGCAAACCGGTTTGCCGTTCGCGTCGGTGAACCCGGGCGTGTCGCACTCGTGTGGCCATGATGTGCATACGACGGTTGCTCTGGGCCTTGCGTGTGCGTTGTCCACGATCGAGCTTGAGCAGGGTGTTCGCGTGATCTTCCAGCCTGCGGAAGAAGTTATGGGTGGCGGCGCGCTGGACGTGGTCAAGTGGGGCGGGTTGGAAAATGTTTCCGCGATTTATGCGGTGCATGCCGAGCCGCATATCCGTGTTGGGGAGATCGGCGTGCGCACCGGTGCGATCACCTCGGCGTCTGACGTGATTCGTATCGATGTCCAGGGCCCCGGCGGACATACGTCGCGCCCGCAGTTGACCGCCGATGTGGTGTACGCAATCGGTGCGCTGATTACTCAGTTGCCGGCGTTATTGTCGCGCCGGGTGGATCCGCGCACAGGCACTGTGTTGGTGTTTGGCCACGTCAATGCGGGTGATGCGGCGAATGCGATTCCAAAGGTGGGAGTCTTGGAAGGCACGTTGCGCACGGCGGATATTACGACGTGGCGTGAGATCGAGGACTTGATTACGGACCTGATCGACCTTGTCGTTGCGCCGACCGGTTGCACGTACCACCTGGATTACATCCGCGGTGTGCCGCCCGTGCTTAACGACGACGCCGCCACCGCCCTGGCCGTCCAAGCCGCCCGGTCCGTGGACCCGCACAGTGTTGTCTCCGCCCCGCAATCCAGCGGTGGGGAGGACTTTTCGTGGTACCTCGAGCACGTGCCCGGCGCGATGATGCGCTTGGGTGCGTGGAACGGTGAGGGTGAGCCACAGGATCTGCACCAGGGGAACCTGAATGTTGATGAGCGGGCGATTGGGGTTGGGGTTCGTTTGTTCGGTGCGATTGTGGAGCAGTACTTCCGGGTGGGTGAGGTTTCTCCGGCTCCGGGTAGACTGTGACGTTGTTTAACCTGTCACGTCAAGTCTGAAACTTTGAGGAGAGCCGTTTTGTCCAAGAAGATTGTCATCATGGGTGGAGGCCCCGGCGGATACGAGGCCGCGCTGCTCGCGTCGAAACGCGGCGCAGACATCACGTTGGTGGAAGATTCTGGGGCTGGCGGCTCGGCGATCCGTAAGGACGTTGTGCCGTCGAAAAGCTTCATTGCGGGCGCGAACATTAAGACGGACTTGCGCCGCGCGGACGATATGGGGCTCAACCACACGTTGGGTGACGCGAAGCTGTCGCTGCTGGCGCTGAATGAGCGTGTGAAGCAGTTGGCGGCGGAGCAGTCCAGTGACATCCGCGAGCAGCTTGAGCGCAAGGGTGTGCGCCTGGTCAAGGGGCGTGCGCGCTTCTCTGATAAGCAGGTCGGTCACACTACGCATGACATTGAGATTGTCACCGAGTCTGGTGAGACTGAGCACGTCAGCTGCGACATGGTGCTTGTGTGCACGGGTGCGAGCCCGCGTGTGCTCAAGGGGGCGGAGCCGGACGGCGAGCGCATCCTGAACTGGCGTCAGATGTATGACCTGCAGGAGCTGCCGACCCACCTCATTGTGGTTGGTTCTGGCGTGACTGGTGCGGAGTTTGTCTCTGCGTTTGCGGAGCTGGGCGTGAAGGTGACCATGGTTGCTTCCCGCGATCGCATTTTGCCTCACGACGACGCCGACGCCGCCGATGTCTTGGAGAAGGTCCTGGCGGATCGCGGCGTGCAGTTGGAGAAGGACGCGCGTGTGGAGCGTGTGGAAAACACGGGTGACGCTGTGGTCGTGCACACCACTGATGGCCGCGCCATTGAGGGTTCGCACGTGATGATGTCCATCGGTTCTGTTCCGAATACGGCGGATCTGAACCTTGAGGCTGCAAAGGTGGAGACCACCCCGTCCGGCCACATTCATGTGGACCGCGTCTCGCGCACTAACATCGCCGGCATTTACGCTGCGGGCGACTGCACGGACCTCATGCCGCTGGCGTCGGTCGCGGCGCAGCAGGGCCGCACTGCCGTTGACCACGCGATGGGCGACGGTGTCAGCCCGATCCGCCTGAAGACGGTTGGCAACGCCGTGTTCACCCGCCCGGAGATCGCTGCCGTGGGTGTCACGGAGCAGGAGATCCGCGACGGCAAGGTTGAGGCAGACATCTACAAGCTGCCCTTGTCGACGAACCCGCGCGCCAAGATGCGTTCCCTGCAGTACGGATTTGTGAAGATCTTCGCCCGCAAGGGCTCCGGCCAGGTCATCGGTGGCGTAATCGTGGCGCCGACGGCATCCGAGCTGATCTTGTCGCTGACCATCGCGGTAACCAACAGCCTCACCGTCACCCAGCTGGCTAACTCGATGGCGGTGTACCCGTCGCTGTCAGGTTCGATTACCGAGGCGGCGCGCCGCCTGATTACAAAGTCGGATCTGGACTAGCCGGAAACGCACGTTGGGGGCAGCGGGTGCGCGGACACGTCGCGCACCCCGGACCAATCGGGGTAGCTGACGCCGGGGCCAGATCAAGGCCGTCGGCGTACACCAGTTGGGGTGCGTATGCGGCGTCGCAGCCAAGCGCTACGGCGTGCTCGCGCCGGGGCTGACCAAAGCCCACGGCGGGACCCTGCACCATGCGCGCAACCCACATCTGTGTGCGCCCGTCCGGGGTGGTGGAGACCTGCCTGGTCACACGGTTTGGGGTTTCAAACGCACGGTGCACCACCCATAGCGGGCAGGTATCGCCGGAGACGGCGAAGCGGAACGACGTGGTGGCCTGGCGCTTGGACACATTTCCTGCGCGGTCGGTGCGCATAAATACAAACGGCACAGCCTGCGCGCCGGGGCGCTGCAGTGTGCCGAGGCGTTGGCAGGTGGATTCGAATCCGGTGCCGAAGCGGGCCGAGATGACATCGATGTCGTAGCGCGTCTCGTGGGCAGCCTGCAGGATCTCCGTGTACGGCATGGTGACGGCAGCCGCGAAGTACTGGGCTAAGCCGTGGGTGGTGACGTTGCGGGCCGGGGTGTCGTCGATACGCGCAATGAGCTCTGACATCACGTCGCCGTGGGCGAGATTGCTGTAGCGGTAGGACAGCTCGAAGCACTGTTGCGCTTCGCTCAAGCCGGAGCGCAGGCGGATCTCGCGGGTGGTGGTGTCGATGTCGGAGCGACCCGACTCCACAGGCTGGTTGAAGCGCACGGTGTAGCCGAAGTCGCGGTCGAGGACCGACGCAAGACGGGTCAGGCGCAACTGGCGGCCACCAAGATGCTCCGCAAGCGTTTCGGCCGCTGAATCCAGGGAGTGGAAGTAGTTGCTGTGTTCCTGGAAAAAGCTGCGTGCGTACTCGTAGGGGTTGGGGGCTTGCTCGTTGAGGCGCTCGGGGATGGTTCGGACACGCTCCGCAAGGGTAGGGAAGTGGCGGGCGAATTCCTCCAGCTCGTGCTGCGCGATGCCGGGGAGCAGTTCCGAAAGGGCGGCTGCGGTTTCGCGTTCGGCGTCGCCGGAGAAGAAGGAAGCATCCACCCCGAAGGCGGACGTTAACTGCAACAACACCGTCGCCGTGAGAGGGCGCTGATCGTTTTCCAACTGGTTGAGATAGCTCGGCGAGATACCGACGAGGACCGCCGCATCGGCTTGAGTGAGGTTGCGAGCGGTGCGCAGTGTGCGGATCTGACCCCCCGCGTACAGCTTTGCCATCGTTGATTTTGCTCCTTCTCAGCCGCTTGGCCTGGTGATTTGCAACACTTTGCAAGTCTGTCAGTTTCAGGACGCAAGAATACGCAACTTCCACTATGATGCGCAACACACTTTCGCTCCTAATATGAGGTGCATCATCATCTCGATTGCCAGAAGGAGCCGAAGAATGATCCAACACGAGGTACGTACCCATAAGTCCGCAGAAGACTTCCCGATTGAAGAGCATCTGGCCTACAAGATTGCCAAGGTCGCGGCCGACCCGGTTGAGGTACCGGAAGACACCCGCGAAATGATCATCAACCGCATCATCGACAACGCTTCTGTCGCTGTTGCCTCCTACAACCGCCGCCCGGTCGCCGTCGCCCGCGAAATGGCCAAGGCACACCCGGCAGACAACAAGGGTGCACTCGTCTTCGGCGAAGACGGCACCTACTCCGCAGAATGGGTCGCTTTCGCAAACGGCACCGCCGTGCGCGAGCTCGACTTCCACGACACCTTCCTGGCAGCCGAATACTCCCACCCGGGCGACAACATCCCGCCGATCCTCGCTGTTGCACAGCACAAGGGCCTCGACGGTAAGGCGCTGATCCGCGGCATCGCCACCGGCTACGAAATCCAGGTCAACCTAGTCAAGGGCATCTGCCTGCACGAGTGGAAGATCGACCACGTTGCACACCTTGGCCCCTCGGCCGCAGCTGGCATCGGCACCATGCTCAACCTGGACGTGGACACCATCTACCAGGCAATCGGCCAGGCGCTGCACACCCCCACCGCAACCCGCCAGTCCCGCAAGGGCCTGATCTCCTCCTGGAAGGCATCCGCCCCGGCGTTCGCCGGCAAGATGGCCATCGAAGCGGTGGACCGCGCCATGCGCGGCGAGGGCGCACCGGCCCCGATCTGGGAAGGCGAAGACGGCTTCATCGCATGGATGCTGCACTCCCCGGAGCGCACCTACACCGTCCCGCTGCCGGCAGACGGCGAGCCGAAGCGCGCGATCCTGGACACCTACACCAAGGAACACTCCGCCGAGTACCAGGCACAGGCTCCGATCGACCTGGCTCGTCGCATGAAGCAGACCATCGCAGACGCAGGCAGGACCACCGCCGAGATCGAGTCCATCGTGCTGCACACCTCGCACCACACCCACTACGTCATCGGCACCGGCGCGAACGACCCGCAGAAGATGGATCCGAAGGCATCCCGCGAGACCCTGGACCACTCGATCATGTACATGTTCGCTGTCGCCCTTGAGGACGGCGGCTGGCACCACGTCGACTCCTACACCCCGGAGCGCGCAAACCGTCCGGAGACCGTCGAGCTGTGGCACAAGGTGTCCACGGTGGAGGACCCGGAGTGGACCCGTCGCTACCACTCGCAGGATCCGGACGAGAAGGCATTCGGCGCCAAGGCTGTCATCACCTTCAACGACGGCACTGTCATCGAGGATGAGATGGCTGTCGCCGACGCCCACCCGTACGGTGCTCGTCCGTTCGAGCGTGAGAACTACATCCAGAAGTTCCGCACCCTGGCTGAGGGCATCGTCGATAAGGACGAGCAGGACCGCTTCCTCGCCGCCGTGCAGGATCTGGAAAACCTCACTGACCTGACCGAACTTAACATCCGCGTCAACGACGCAACCCGCGCCGCTGCAGAGGAGATCCCGGGAGGCATCTTCTAATGTTCAAGCCTGACACAACCCCGAACGAGCGTCGCAAAGCACTGCGAGCATCGCTTGTCGACGAAAAAATCACCACCCTGCCCGGCGCCTTCAACCCGCTGACCGCGCGCCTGATCGAGGACATCGGATCCTTCTCCGGCGTGTACGTCTCCGGCGCCGTGGTAGCCAACGACCTGGGCCTGCCAGACATCGGGCTGACCACGCTTTCCGAGGTTGCAAACCGCGGCGGCCAGATCGCCCGCGCCACCAACCTGCCGGTGCTCATCGACGCCGACACCGGCTTCGGCGAGCCGATGTCCGCAGCCCGCACCGTCGCCGAGTTTGAAGCGGCAGGCCTGGCTGGCCTCCACCTGGAAGACCAGGTCAACCCGAAGCGCTGCGGTCACCTCGACGGCAAGGAAGTTGTGCCGCGTGACCTGATGATCCGCCGCATCACCGCAGCGGTGCGCGAGCGCCAGGACGACGACTTCGTCATCTGTGCCCGCACCGACGCCGCCGGCATCGAAGGCATCGACGAGGCCATCGAGCGTGCGAAGGCATACGCCGACGCGGGTGCGGACCTCATCTTCACCGAAGCGCTGTACTCGGAGGAAGACTTTGCCAAGTTCCGCGCCGCCGTGGACACGCCGCTTCTGGCCAACATGACCGAGTTTGGCAAGACCGACCTGCTCAGCGCCCAGCAGCTGGAAAACCTCGGCTACAACGCCGTGATCTGGCCGGTGACCACCTTCCGCATCGCCATGGGCCAGACCGAAGCAATGCTGCGCGACATCGCAGAAACCGGCACCCAGGTGCCGTGGCTGGACAAGATGCAGCACCGCGCGCGCCTCTACGAACTGGTGCGCTACGACGAATACAACCAGTTCGACCAATCCGTCTTCACCTACTCGAAAGACACCTACAGCTCCACCTTTGAGCAGTAGACCGCCACCACCAACACCACCACCAAGAAGGAGTGAATCATCATGACTGAGCAGGAAATTCGTAAGGGCCTCAACGGCGTTGTCGCTGACTACACCGCAGTGTCCAAGGTCAACCCGGAGACCAACTCGCTGCTGTACCGCGGCTACCCGGTCCAGGAACTGGCAGAGCATTGCACCTTCGAGGAAGTGGCATACCTGCTGTGGAACGGTGAACTGCCGACCGAGGAGCAGTTTGCAGAGTTTCGCGGTGGCTGCATGGAAAACCGCGACATCGATGAAGAACTGATCCAGATCATCAACTTCATGCCGAAGGACTGCCACCCGATGGACGTGCTGCGTACCGCAGTGTCCTACCTGGGTGCAGAGGATCCGGAGAAGTTCACCCCGGATTCCGATCACCTGCGTGGCATCGGCCGCAAGCTGCTGGCCAAGCTGCCGACGATTGTCGCAACCGACATCCGTCGCCGCCAGGGCAAGGAGTACATCGCCCCGAGCAAGGAGAAGGGCTTCTCCGAAAACTTCCTCTGGATGGTTTTTGGTGACGATGAGAAGTCCCCGGCCAACATCCCGTCCGACATCGAGGCGTTTGAGAAGACGATGATCCTCTACGCCGAGCACTCCTTCAACGCCTCCACCTTCACGGCCCGCACGATTGCCTCGACGATGTCCGACGGCTGGTCCGCAATCACCGGCGCAATCGGTGCCCTGAAGGGCCCGCTGCACGGTGGCGCCAACGAGTTCGTCATGCACCACATGACCGAAATCGGCGACCCGGCCAAGGCAGAGCAGTGGTGCCTGGACAAGCTCAAGAACAAGGAGCTCGTCATGGGCTTCGGCCACCGCGTGTACAAGAAGGGCGACTCGCGCGTGCCGACGATGGAAGCCGCCTTTAAGAAGCTCGCTGCGGAGCACCCGGAGAAGGACGCTCAGAAGTGGGTCGAGATGTACGACATCATGGCCAAGACCATGCACGACAACACCTCGATCAAGATCCGTCCGAACCTGGACTTCCCGTCCGGCCCGGCCTACTACATCCTGGGCTTCGACATCGAGTTCTTCACCCCGCTGTTCGTGATGTCCCGCATTACCGGCTGGACCGCTCACATCATCGAGCAGTTTGAGAACAACTCCCTGATCCGTCCACTCTCGGCCTACAACGGCCCGGAGGAGCGCCACGTCAAGGCGTAAGCGGATCACCCCCGAAACGCGGGTCGTCGCAACGCGGCGCCCGCGTTTTTGCACCCCCGCGTTAGGGTGCAAACGTGTCACATTCGTTGGCGAAAACGACCCAAGAAAAGTGTGACCTGTACTAAACTACCCGTTGCAGTATGACTTCGATCTTTCCTTGAGGAAAGGAACCAAATGAACCCGGATAACCTCCCGCTTAATGACCTGCCAGCATTCAAGAAAATCCTGGTAGCTAACCGCGGTGAGATCGCCGTTCGTGCCTTCCGTGCAGCCTTTGAAACTGGCGCGAAGACCGTCGCGGTCTACCCCCGCGAGGACCGTAACTCGTTCCACCGTCCGTTCGCGGACGAGGCAGTCCAGATCGGCGAGGCCGGCCAGCCGGTCAAGGCGTACCTGAACATCGACGAAATCATCCGTGCCGCGAAGCAAACTGGCGCAGATGCCGTCTACCCGGGCTACGGCTTCCTCTCCGAGCGTGCTGACCTGGCTCGTGCCTGCCGCGACAACGGCATTAAGTTCATCGGCCCGACCCCGGAGACGCTGGACCTGACGGGCGACAAGTCCGCCGCTGTCCAGGCCGCTGAGCGTGCCGGCCTGCCGGTGCTGAAGGACTCTGAGCCGTCGTCCGACCCGAAGCAGCTGGCAGAGTTTGCCAAGGACTTCGAGTTCCCGGTGTTTGTGAAGGCTGTCGCCGGTGGCGGCGGACGCGGCATGCGTTTCATTGAGAAGATCGAGGACGTTGAGCGTCTCGCAGCCGAGGCATCCCGCGAGGCTGAGGCAGCCTTCGGTGACCCGAACGTCTACATCGAGCGCGCCGTGATCCGCCCGCAGCACATTGAGGTGCAGATCATGGCTGACTCTTACGGCAACGTGGTGCACCTGTTTGAGCGTGACTGCTCCGTGCAGCGCCGCCACCAGAAGGTTGTTGAGATCGCTCCGGCGCAGCACATCACGGAAGAGCAGCGCCAGAAGATCTGTGCCGACGCTGTGGCGTTCTGTAAGGAAATCAACTACGAGGGCGCAGGTACGGTCGAGTTCCTTGTCGACGAGTCCGGCAACCACGTCTTCATCGAGATGAACCCGCGCGTGCAGGTCGAGCACACGGTGACCGAGGAAGTCACCGGCATCGACATCGTAAAGAACCAGATGTACATCGCCGCCGGCGCGAAGCTGGAGGACATCCACCTCACCCAGGACCTCATCGAGGTCAACGGCGCAGCCCTGCAGTGCCGCATCACCACCGAGGACCCGGCCAACGGCTTCCGACCGGACTCCGGCGTGGTCACCGGCTACCGCTCCCCGGGTGGTGCAGGTGTGCGTCTCGACGGCTCCGTGGCCGTCGGTACCACCATCACCCCGAACTTCGACTCCCTGCTGGTCAAGATGACCTGCCGTGGCCGCAACTTCCAGGTCGCCGTCGACCGTGCACTGCGCGCCCTGAACGAGTTCTCCATTACGGGCCTGTCCACGAACATCGGCTTCCTGCGCGCCCTGCTCAGCGAGGACGAGTTCCGCAACGAGCGCATCAACACCGGCTTCATCGCGGACCACCCGCACCTGCTCGAGGCTCCGGCCGCGGCTGACGATGCCGGCAAGATCCTCGATTACCTGGCATCCGTCACGGTGAACCAGCCAAACGGTGCTCGCCCGACGAACATTCAGCCGTCGAAGAAGCTGCCGGAATCCAAGTACGGCGATCTGCCGCGTGGTTCCCGCGACGATCTGCTTGAGCTCGGCCCGACAAAGTGGGCTGAGAAGATCCGCAAGCAGACCGCACTTGGCGTCACCGAGACCACGTTCCGCGATGCCCACCAGTCCCTGCTGGCAACCCGCATCCGCACCAACACCCTGGTTGCGGCAGCGAAGCATGTGGGCCACCTGACCCCAGAGCTGGCCTCCGTTGAGGCATGGGGCGGCGCCACCTTCGACGTGGGCATGCGCTTCCTCCACGAGTCGCCGTGGATGCGTCTCGACGAGCTGCGCGAGGCTATGCCGAACGTCAACATCCAGATGCTGCTGCGTGGCCGCAACACCGTCGGTTACACCCCGTACCCGGACAAGGTGACTAAGGCGTTCGTCCGCGAGGCCGCTTCCTCCGGCATCGATATCTTCCGTATCTTCGACGCGCTCAACGACGTGTCCCAGATGCGCCCGGCTATCGACGCCGTGCTGGAGACCAACACCACCGTCGCCGAGGTGGCCATGGCGTACTCCGGCAACCTGGTGGACCCGAACGAGGACCTGTACACGCTGGACTACTACCTCAACCTCGCCGAGGAAATCGTCGAGGCAGGCGCCCACGTCCTGGCGATCAAGGACATGGCTGGCCTGATGCGTCCGGCAGCAGCAGCCAAGCTGGTCACCGCGCTGCGTGAGCGCTTCGACCTGCCGGTCCACGTCCACACCCACGACACTGCAGGTGGCCAGCTGGCGACCTACCTCGCCGCAGCGAATGCGGGTGCCGACATCGTCGACGTCGCATCCGCCCCGCTGGCAGGCACCACCTCCCAGCCGTCGATGTCCGCCCTCGTCGCGGCGTTTGAGAACACCGAGCGCGACACCGGCATCGACCTGCAGGCCGTCTTCGACATGGAGCCGTACTGGGAGGCCGTGCGCCAGGTGTACGCACCGTTCGAGTCCGGCATTCCGGGCCCGACCGGCCGCGTGTACAAGCACGAAATCCCGGGCGGTCAGCTCTCCAACCTGCGCACCCAGGCGAAGGCTCTTGGTCTGGAGGATCGCTTCGAGCTCATCGAGGACTACTACGCAGGCGTGAACGAGATCCTCGGTCGCCCGACGAAGGTCACCCCGTCCTCCAAGGTGGTTGGCGACCTGGCCCTGCAGCTCGTCGGCCAGGGTGTCAGCCCGCAGGAGTTCGCAGAGAACCCGCGCAAGTACGACATTCCGGAATCCGTCATCGGCTTCCTGCAGGGCGAGCTGGGTACCCCTCCGGGGGGCTGGCCGCTGCTGCGCGACAAGGCACTGGAGAACCGCTCCGAGGTCGACCACACCGTCCAGGTGCCGGCAGAGCTCGAGCCGGATCTGCAGTCCGACGACCACAGTGTGCGTCGTGCGGCGCTGGATCAGCTGCTGTTCCCGAAGCAGTACGCCGAGTACCAGGAGCACCTGCGCACCTACGGCATCACCGACCAGTTGGGTGACAAGACCTTCTTCTACGGCCTTGAAGAGGGCGTGGAGACCATGATCTACTACGGCGAGATCGACGAAAACCGTCCGCCGCTGGTGGTCAGCCTCGACGCTGTCGGCGAGCCGGATGAGAAGGGCATGCGCCAGGTCATCCTGACCGTCAACGGCCAGGTCCGCCCGGTTGCCGTCCGCGACGAGAACGTCGAGTCCACCGTCGCTGAGGTGGAGAAGGCCGACGCGTCCAACCCGGGCCACGTTGCCGCACCGTTCGCTGGTGCCGTCACCGTCACGGTGAAGGAAGGCGACGAGGTCAAGGAAGGCGACCCGGTCGCAACCATCGAGGCCATGAAGATGGAGGCCGCGATCTCCGCACCGAAGTCGGGCGTGATCGAGCGCATCGCGCTGACCAAGCCGACCAAGGTGGAAGGCGGCGACCTCGTGGTAGTTATCGCCTAATGCTTAGGCGGTGAAGTCCTTCACGTCGACGGCCATGACATTGTCGTGGCCGTCGACGTTTTTAAATCCGAAAGTTTCGTAGCGGTGGCGGGCACGCTCGTTGTTCGGGTCCACCCACAGCGCCACCTTCGGCGCACCCTGCTTCGCGGCCAACTCCACCGCGGCAGCCAGCAGCCGGACGGCGAGTTTGTGCCCTGCGTAGCGGCGTTCCACCGCAATCGCGATTTCCGGAATATCGCTGCCCAGGTTCGCCCAGCCCTGCTCGGGCGTCGACCAGTAGCGCAGCCACACACCGCCCGCCGGCACGCGGAACTGATCGAACGCGAGAACGCCGCCCTCGGCTTCCGGATCCCAGTTTCCGACGTAGTCGTCAGACCCTTCAGCTTCCTCTTGGCCGATCTCGCCGTGCTCGTCACCGAACACGTCGGTAAGAAAGTTCAGCCGGCGCAGGTACGTCCGGTCAGATTCGGTCGCTTCACGTAGTTCGAACTGAGGTGTGTAATCCATGCGCACCACGTTAATCTTTTCCCATGCTTCGACGCATATTCCTATCGACGACCACGGCAACCACCCTTGCCCTCACCCCCATCGCCAACGCCGAGGTTCCGGTGGTGGAGCAGGGCGCCCGCGTGGTAGTCGTCGATAAGGGCATTTGCTCCATCGGATTCAACGACCCCAACCAACGGATTAGCTACACCGCCGGACACTGTGGCGAACACGGCAGCCGCGCCGCCGTGGGCCAGGCGAACGGAACGTTCTATCCCTCCACGGAGTTTGGTAGGTCTGCGACCGGCAACGACTGGGGCATCATCCGCTGGGACGACGGTGTCCAACTGGGCGCGAACACCATCACCACCGACGCCGTGGTGGACCTCGAGGATCTTCACCCCAACGACGAGATCTGCCTGCTCAGCCGGGGACAGCAGCAGTGTGGTGCGTACACCGGCCGTGTGGGCAACAACGTCTACTGGGACGGCGGCGCTGGCGTGAAGGGCGACTCCGGCGCACCCGTCTGGGCGCCCGGTAGGGGACTGGTGGCGGTCTACTCGGGTGTGAGCACCGTGTCGAACCGGAAAAGCGAGTCGGCCTCCTTGAACCGTGCTTCGAAGCCGCTCAACGGGCCAGGCGTGACGGAGGCGCAGGAGATCGAGCTGATCAGCGCCACGAAACCGATTGGTACGCCCGTTACCCACGACGCCGAGACCCCCGAGTCGCCCGCGACCAATGTGGCTCACTCTGGCTCGAGCGCTTCTCCGGAGGCCATCGCCACGATTGTTGTGGCGGTCGCCGTTGTGTTGGGCTTCCTCGTGCCGTTTATCGGACCTGTGCTGGAGCAGTTCGCCGTTTCCATAGGCCTGCGCTGACAGATTGTGGCGGAATGTGTCAGGCGGCCTTTGAAGGTGCATAAAACGCCTGGTCGCAGCGTCGCAAAGAAAAGCCCTGACAGATTCTGCAAAATCTGTCAGGGCAATGGGTGGGACAAGCGCCACCGAAGCAACCAGCTACTTCAGCTCCATGAGCACGGCGCCCTTGGACACCTGGCCGCCAGCCTCGGCGGCGAGGCCCGTGACGGTGCCGGCCTTGTGTGCCTTGACCGGGTTCTCCATCTTCATGGCCTCGAGGACCAGCAGGACGTCACCTTCAGCAACCTCGTCGCCTTCGGAGACGTTGACCTTGATCACGGAACCCTGCATGGGGGAGGCGACGGCGTCACCGGAGACAGCAGCCTTGCCTGCGCGGCGCTTCTTCGGCTTGCGCTTGGCGGGGCCTGCGGTGACGAGTTCCTCGGGTAGGGCGACTTCGACGCGGCGGCCGTCAATTTCAACGGCAAAGGTGCGACGGGTCGGCAGGTCGGTGTCGGCGTCGTCACCAGATGCATCGGCGCTGGACGCGGGCAGTTCGCCGTCCCACTCTTCCTCGATCCAGCGGGTGTACACGTCGAAGCCCTCTTCGGTGCCGACGAATGCCGGGTTATCCAGGATGGCCTGGTGGAAGGGGATGACGGTGGGGAAGCCGGTGACCACGTATTCGCCGAGTGCGCGGCGGGCACGCTGGATGGCCTCTTGGCGGGTGGCGCCGTAGACGATCAGTTTCGCCAGCATGGAGTCGAACTGGCCGCCGATGACGGAGCCTGCGCGCACGCCGGAATCGACACGCACTCCGGGGCCGGTGGGCTCAGCGTATGCAACGACGGTGCCCGGTGCCGGCATGAAGTTTGCGGCGGCGTCTTCGCCGTTGATGCGGAACTCAATAGCGTGGCCACGCGGGGTCGGGTCTTCGGTCAGCAGCAGTTCTTCACCGCGGGCGATGCGGAACTGCTCGCGCACGAGGTCGATGCCGGCGGTGACCTCGGTGACGGGGTGTTCGACCTGTAGACGGGTGTTGACCTCCAAAAACGAGATCAGCCCGTCAGAGCCCACGAGGTACTCCACGGTGCCGGCGCCGTAGTAGCCGGCTTCGCGGCAAATCGCCTTGGCAGAGGAGTGGATGCGCTCGCGCTGTTCGTCGGTCAAAAACGGTGCGGGTGCTTCCTCGACAAGTTTTTGGAAGCGACGCTGCAAGGAGCAATCACGCGTACCGACGACGACAACGTTGCCGTGCTGATCAGCCAACACCTGCGCCTCAACGTGGCGGGCCTTGTCCAGGTAGCGCTCCACGAAGCACTCGCCACGACCGAACGCTGCGGTGGCTTCGCGGGTGGCGGACTCAAACAGTTCCGGAATCTCTTCGCGGGTGTAGGCGACCTTCATGCCGCGACCGCCACCGCCGAAAGCTGCCTTGATGGCAACGGGCAGGCCGTGCTCGTCGGCAAACGCAACGACCTCGTCAGCGTTAGCCACGGGGTCCTTAGTGCCGGGTGCCATGGGGGCGTCGGCGGCTTCAGCGATGTGGCGGGCGGTGACCTTGTCGCCGAGTGCCGCGATGGCCTCCGGCGACGGGCCGATCCAGGTCAGGCCAGCGTCGATGACCTTCTGCGCGAACTCGGCGTTCTCCGAGAGGAAGCCGTAGCCCGGGTGGATAGCGTCGGCGCCGGACTTCTGCGCGGCGTCGATGACCTTGTCCATGTCCAGGTAAGACTCGGCGGCGGTGGTGCCGCCGAGGGCGAAGGCTTCGTCGGCAAGAGCGACGAACGGCGCATCGACATCAGGGTCTGCATACACCGCGACCGACGCAACACCTTCGTCCTGGCACGCGCGGATGACGCGCACGGCAATCTCGCCGCGATTAGCGACGAGCACCTTGCTCAGGCTGCGGGGCAGATCAGTATTCGGTGCGGTGGTGGACACGAAGCAATCCCGTCCTTCAATCGGAAATACGAACCGTCAGAAAATCGGACAAATGTCGTTCTATGTTACAGCCCCACCACGGGAATCCCCTTTAGCCACGGGGACGCGGACCATGTTGCCCCACTCGGCCCAGGAGCCGTCGTACAGCGCAACGTCCTCGAAACCGAGAATATTGTTCAGGACGTACCAGGTGTGCGACGCGCTTTCGCCCAACTGGCAGTACACCACTGTGCGCTTCTTCGGATCGAAATCCTTGTAGATCTCGCGGATGTCCTCCAACGGGCGGAAGCGCGCGTTCGGGTGCACGGAACGGCCCCACGGGACGCTAAACGCGCCCGGAATGTGGCCCTGGCGCAGCGTCGGTACTTGGGGTTGCACAGGGGCGGTGCCGTCGCCGCGGTAAGCGGGGGCTGGGCGGGCGTCGATAAGCTGCTCCGGCGGATTATCCAGCAGCTCGGAGGCGAAGGTGCGAACTGCGGTGTCCTTGCGCTCCACCACGGGGTAGTCAGACTCGGGGTAGGAAGGAACGACGAAGGACGTGTCGCGCTCCTCACCCATCCACGCGTCGCGTCCGCCATCGAGCAAGCGCACGTCGGGGTGGCCGAACAGCTCGAACACCCAGGCGGTGTAGGCAGCCCACCAGTTGGCGTGGTCGCCGTAGACCACCACCGTGTCGTCGCGGCTGATGCCGCGGGATCGCATGAGTTTGGCAAAGGCTTCGCCGTCGATGAAGTCGCGGTTGAGCTCGTCGTTAAGATCGCTCTTCCAGTCAATGCGCACCGCGCCCGGAATGTGGCCGATGTCGTAGAGGAACGCATCCTCATCACTTTCGACAACCTTCAGACCATCCACGCCGAGCCGCGCCGAAAGCCACGCGGCGGTGACAAACTTCTCAGGATGTGCGTAGTCCTTGAACTGGGGATTGTCGTCGAGTTCGATACCCACGTCAGCTGCCTTTCGTCTCTGCGGCCCCCGCCGGAATAGGCGAGTGAACAATCACCGACAAGGATACAGGTAGTACCAGCAAATCCCGGCCGGAATCGGCGAGAAACCTCGCCTCGCCACAACAGGTGTGAACTTGCACACTATCAATTCTGCCGCCCTGTGTGGGTCGCTTTAAGCCGATAGAGTCAGAGACGGAACACGACGGCTACGGCTGAGATGTTTCGCGAGTTTTTACCTACCCCGCCGATGCATGCGCTGACCGCATTCACACGCTGCGGGACAACATCATGAAAGGGATCACCGTGCACAAGGCGATTGTTGTCTTCGAGGTTGAGGGCGGCTCCGACAAATACATTGACGGCCACCGCAAGGACACCATGCCCATTGTCAACGCCATCAAGGAAAAGGGCTGGCACGCAGAGGTTGTCTACTTCCGTCCGGAGTGGGCCGACGACCTGTTCACGTACGTCTCCGAGAACTTCGACGGCTACATCTCGCGTGTGAACCCGGGCAACATCCCGGGCGGCGAAAAGGGCTACTTTGACCTGCTTACCCGCCTGTCCGAGGCCGGCCTGGTCGGCATGTCCACCCCGCAGGAGATGATCTCCTACGGTGCGAAGGATGCCCTGGTGAAGCTGAACAAGACCGACCTTGTGCCGGAAGATACCGCCGCGTACTACGAGGTTGAGGACTTCCACAACACCTTCCCGACCTCCCTGTCCTACGGCGAGCGCGTGCTCAAGCAGAACCGCGGCTCCACCGGCTCCGGCATCTGGCGCGTGCGCCTTGCCGACGAAGCCCTGGCCGACTCCGTCGAACCGGGCACTGCCCTGCCGCTGGACACCAAGCTCAAGTGCACCGAGGCCGTGGACAACCACACTGAGGAGCGCGAGCTCGGCGAGTTCATGGACTTCTGTGACCAGTACATCGAAGGCGACAACGGCATGCTCGTGGACATGCGCTTCATGCCGCGCATCGTCGAGGGTGAGATCCGCATTCTGCTGGTCGGCCCGCACCCGGTGTTCGTTGTGCACAAGAAGCCGGCTGAGGGCGGCGACGCGTTCTCCGCAACCTTGTTCTCCGGCGCGAAGTACACCTACCAGAAGCCGGAGGAGTGGCAGGAGCTCGTCGACATGTTCGCCGAGGCCCGCCCGGTCATCGCCGAGAACCTCGGTGGCGACAACATTCCGCTGATCTGGACCGCGGACTTCATGCTTGCCGATGACGACGAGACCGGGGAGGACACCTACGTCCTCGGCGAGATCAACTGCTCCTGCGTCGGCTTCACCTCGGAGCTCGACATGGGCATCCAGGAGATGGTGGCCGAGGAGGCCATCAAGCGCGTGGAGGCGAAGCACGCGTAAGCGCTGACTTTTCGACGACACCAACGCCCCGGCCCGAAAATCCCGTGCCGGGGCTTCTTGTCTGTCGTGACCCGGTTTTCGCCGACCGGGAATGCGAATCGTCTAGTTGCATTTCGGAGCTGCTAGACGATCCGCATTTTATTGATATCTATTTTCAATATCACCTGGGGAAATGCATCCGGGGACTCGTGATCGTCTAGTGCCCCCTCACAGGCAGCTAGACGATCTGCTTTTGACGCCTACCCCAGCAGCTCCTTTACGCTAGCCGGGTCGGCATCGGAGAGCATTTGGCGGCAGCGGTCGTACTCGGCGTCGTCGCCAATCGCCTTGGAGGTCAGCGCGAGCATCGCGATGGCTTTGAGCACACCGCGGTTCGGCTCGTGGGACGCCGGGACCGGACCCCAGCCCTTCCAACCGTTGGCGCGCAGGCGGTCCAGGGAGCGGTGGTAACCGGTGCGGGCGTAGGCGTAAGCGATGAGTTTGTCGCCGGATTCGAGTTCACGCTCGGCGCGGGTGGCCCAGACGGCGGGGGAATCGGGGTGGGCGAGCGCGGTGTCGTCGGCAAGGAGGTCCTTGCCGGTGGCCGGGTCTGCGGGAAGTTCGATGGGCTTCGGTGCAAGCATGTCGTTGATTTCCATGATGGCCAGGCTACCCACAACGTGCGCTACGCGGTCCAGAAGTCGGAGGCGTCCAGCCCGAAGCGGTACAGGCAGCGGCGCAAAAGTGGCATGGACAGGCCGATGACGCTGGTGGGGTCGCCGTCGATGGAGTCGATAAACCAGGAGCCGAGTGCCTCGAGCGTGAACGCGCCGGCGCACTGAAGCGGCTGGCCGGAGCGGGCGTAGGCCTCGATGTCGGCATCGGATACGTCACCGAAGCGGATGGCGGTGGTGACGGTATCCACGACCCATTCGCCGCCGAACCACACCGCATGCCCGGTGAGCAGGTGTGCTTCCTTACCGCGCTGTGCTTTCCACCGGCGGATAGTTTCGTCGACGGTGTGGGGTTTGCCCAGCAAGGTGTCGTCGAGAAGCAGCATGCTGTCGCAGCCAACAACAACATCGTCGGGGAACTGCGCAATCGCCGTCTCGGCTTTCGCGCGGGCGAGGGTGGCAACGGTGGTGGCGGGTGGGACGTTGCCAAGTGCAGCGATCACCGCATCCTCATCGATGTGCGCGGGGCGCAGCACCGGGGTGACGCCGCCTTGTTCGAGCAGCATGCGTCGCGACGGCGACTGCGACGCCAACACCAACCGCATTAGAAATACGCCGCCGAATCGAACGCGTGCGGATTAAACGCAGTCGCCGGGTGGGACGCACCCCACATGTTGGCGTCCGGCTGCACCCCGGACTGCTTGCGTTCGCGCTGGAGCTGCAGCAACACCTCGGTCAGCGCCTGCAGTTCCGCCTCGGTGGGGTTGCCTTTAACTACCTGAATATCCACGTCAGCCTCCTTACAGCGGGATGTTGCCGTGCTTCTTCTGTGCCGGGTAGGTCACCTTGCGCTCGAGCAGGCGCAGGCCTTCGAGGACGCGGGCGCGGGTGGTGGATGGTTCGATGACGGCGTCGACAAGCCCGCGCTCAGTAGCCACGTACGGGTTGAGGTTGTCCGCGGCGTACTGCTCCTCGTCGGTGCCGATCGCCTCGGCGGCGGTGGTGGCGTCTGCCAGTGCGATCTGTGCGGTCGGCCAAGCGAACACCAGGTCCGCGCCCAGGCCCTTCGAGCCGAGCAGCGCGTACGACGGGCCGAACGCCTTGCGGGTGACCACGGTGATCGTGCCCACCTGGGCCTCTGCAAACGCGTAGGCGAGCGCGGCAGCGGCTGTGGCGGAACCGGAACGCTCCTCTTCGACCGACGGGAGGAAGCCGGGGGAGTCCACGAACTGCACGACCGGCAGGTTGAACGCGTCGCAGGTGCGGATGAAGCGGGCGGCCTTGCGGGCGGCGTCGCGGGTCAGGCAGCCGGCCAGCACGCTCGGCTGCGTGGCGACGACACCAACGGCGCGCCCACCGACATGCGCAAACCCGGTGACCACGGAACCTGCGAAGCCAGCGGAGAGTTCCAGAACGTCGCCGTCGGTGACCGAAGCCAGGATGTCGGTGACGTCGTAGGGCTGGTTGTCGTCGTCAGGCATGAAGGCGTCCAAGTCGGCCTCAGCAGCGGAAGCCTCGGCGTTGTCCGCGCCCAGCGGGGAAGCGGCCTTGTTGTTCAGCGGCAGGTAGCTGACCACGGTGCGGGCCAGGTCCACCGCTTCGGTGTCGGTGGCGGCGACGAGCTGCGCCAGGCCGGTCTCCGTGGCGTGGACGGCGGTACCGCCAAGCTCATCGGAAGTGGTTTCTGCGCCGGAGACCTTGGTCACGATGTCCGCCGTGGTCACGTGCAGGGACGCGCCCTCGGCCATGACGGTGATATCCGCCATCGGCACGGTGGCCGCCGCAAGGGCTGCGACGTCACCGGCCACGACCGCGATCTGAGGGATCAAACCCGACGCGCGGGTTGCCGCACGCAGGATCTGCGCCTGCATATGCGCGGTAACAATGCCTTCCTTCCAGCGCGGGCCGGTCGAGTCATAGATACCGATCAGCGGCACGCCGGTCTTGGTGGCTAAGTCGTAGATCTTGAGGATCTTCTCGCAGTACACCTCACCGACCTGGCCGTCGAAAATGGTCGGGTCTTGGGAGAAGACGCAGACACGGCGGCCGTCGATAAGTCCGTAGCCCGTAATCACACCGTCGGTGGAAGGCTTGGACTTGTCCATCTTGTATGCCTCGACGCGGTGCTTGGCCAGGGCGTCGGTCTCCACGAACGTGCCGTCGTCGAGAAGCGAAAGCACGCGCTCACGAGCAGTGGTGCCGCCAGCCTCGTGGACAGCATCGATCGCGTCCTGACCGACCGGTGCCTGCGCCTCATCCAGGCGATTGCGCAGATCCTGAATGCGGCCAGCCGTCGTGGTCATGTCGGGTTTAGATGAACTCATAACGCCCCAGTCTAGATTCCGAGATTGTTCCTGCCACATTGCCTATCGACGGCGCGTCGCCGGACGTTTCGCTACGGCGGGGCGTGGTTGGCCTGGCCGGGGCGCGGGGTTGGGGTGAGGGAGCGGGGAACACTAATTGCCGAGAAGCGCGAGAGGCATAACGATCACACCGTCACGTCGTACATAAGCCTGTTTCCCCGTGGTAAGGACCATGAGGTTGGTGACGCGGTCTGGAATACGTTCGCGCAACCATAGGAGGTGTCGGACGTCGGCGTCGTCGATATGAGGCTTCAGCTTGACCTCCACCCCGAGCACCTCCCGTTCAGCGCCCTCAATGATGAAGTCGACTTCCCGCTCTCCCGCGTTGGACCTGAGGTGGTAGACCTTGGCCCTGTTTGCTTGGGCCAGTACACGCAGGGTGAGCGCGCACAGAGACTCGAAAAGCGGCCCGAACATGTGCGCAGCACGGTTACTCAAGAGGCCAGATGGGGATATTCCAAGAAGCCTGGCAGCGAGTGCAGGGTCAGCCAAGTGATGCTTTGGGCCTTGCTGCAGGCGTTTGAACTCATTGTTTTCTGGAACCCAACCAGGAACTGGATCAAGCAGCCAAATCTTTGCAAGGTGCTCACGATATGCGAGTGTGGTCTTCTGATTTGGTTGTTCAGTCTGACCGCCGGTGGTCGCATCAAGCAGTCTGGAGTAAGCGGTGGTAGTGGCTGTTGCAGCAGCGTATGCGCGCAACCAGCTTCGAAGCGATTCCGGCCGTCTCACCTCGTATCCTGCATCGGGAATATCACGATCGATGATTCGCTCAATGTAGGAATCCAGCAGTGTGACCTGGATGAGCGGATTCGCGGAAGCGATGGCGGGGAATCCGCTTCCGGTGATGAGGCGTGCGTAGTCGTCGAGCGTACAGTCAGAAGAACCAGTTACATCGGTGTTTCCGGCCAAGATCCCGGCGAAGCTGCATGTGGGGTTAGCGACGCCACGTTCATGCACTGCCATTGGTCGCATTCTCAGTGAGACGATGCGTCCGGCCCCAGAGTGTGAGCCCTTCGGGTCGACTGGAGTAGCAGAGCCGGTGAGGAGGAAGCGCCCGGGCCCAGCGCCCTGATCTACTTGGCGTCGGACAGAATCCCAGATCTGGGGAAGATGCTGCCACTCATCTAGTAGAAGAGTTTCATCTGGTGCGGAGGAGAGCGAGAAATCTGCCTCGGCAACGTTCCTCATATCGGGATCGTCGAGATACCAAGCAGCGTTGGCTCGGCGCCTTGCGGTGTCGGTCTTACCCACACCTTTTGGTCCGTCAATTGCGATTGCGGGCAGGTGAGGCATGAGGAGATCAAGCTCGTCATCAAGCGTGCGCCGAAGATAAGACATACGGGTAGTGTACAGCATGAATAGTTCCTACTACCTGATTTTCAGGACTTCTACTACCCGTTTTTCAGAAGGGCTACTACCTGATTTTCAGGACTCCTACTACCCAATTTTCAGAAATGGGGTGCCTCTTCGGCGAAGCGCGCTAACTGACCTTTGCGGGGAGAGGGGCACCGAAACCCCAACACCCTGCCCGCTACTACGCTCGTGCACATGAGTGTCAAGGACGTGCAGGCAATTCAGGACAAGATGGCCGGATACTGGACTGACGTGCGGTGGGTCGAGTCCACCGGGTCGACGAACGCGGACCTGCTCAAGGACGGTTCCGCGCCGGGCACGGTGCTCATCGCCGATGAGCAAACCGCTGGCAAGGGCCGCTTGGGCCGCCATTGGGTATCGCCGAAGGGCTCGCAGTTGGCCATGAGCATGGTCATCGACGTGACCGATACCCCGCCGCCGTTCGGGTTGCTGTCTATCGCGCCGGGGGTGGCGGTGACGGATGTGGTGCCGCAGGCGCAGTTGAAGTGGCCCAATGATGTGCAGATTGGCGGCAAGAAGATCGCTGGCATCCTCTCGGCGTTGGATATGCCGCGGGTGATTGTGGGCATCGGCATTAACGTCGCTATGCGTCCGGAGGATCTGCCGGTGGAGACCGCCACCGCCCTGAACCTGGAGGGCATTGACGTGGATTTCGACGAGTTCACCGCCGACATCCTCGCCGCGATGGGTCGTCGTTTGAAGCAGTGGCAGGAGCGCGACCCGCAGTTGTTGGAGGATTACCGCAAGGTCTGTTCGACCATCGGCCAGCAGGTTCGCCTGGAGTTACGCGAGGGGGAGGAGACGGTGCGCGGCCTGGTCACGGGCATTAATGATGAGGGCGAGGTGCTTATCGACGACACCGCGTTCTCCGTCGGCGATGTCCACCACCTCCGCCCGACCCAGTAGGCGTGCAGTAACCTAGCCGGTCATGGCTAACAAAGCGGTGTTTCGCGTCGGCGAGGACGAGGTGGTCCTCGCCGATGTGTGTGCGCCGCTTTCTTCGTTGACGTTCCCGTTGCTGGAGTTGGTGGCGCTCACCGGTGTTGCCTGGATGGCGATTGGCTGGATGGACGTCACCCCGCATATCGATCCGGGGATGCGCAACATTGTGGTGCTGATCTGGGCGATTCTTGCGCTGTGGCGGTTTGTGTTGCCGTTGGTGTCGTCGCGACGCAGGCGCTTCGTGGTCACCGACAAGCGCGTCCTCGCAAGGGGGCGGCGTGGCGCGGTGGATTCGATCCCGTTGCGCCAGATCCATTCGGTGCGGCGGGAGCGCGGGGGCTTGTGGATCGCGCTGTACGGCTACGCCCAGCCGGTGCGGTTTGACCGGGTGGGCAAGACGCGCGCGGTGGAGAAGGTGCTGCAGTCGCAGCTGCGCGGCTAGTCCTTGACTTCCGTGGTGTGGAGCTGCTCGTCGAGGTCCTCAGGCGAGAGGTGCCCGCCGAGGAATTCGGCGGTGACGGGCAGGTGCAGTTCCATGTCGGTGCCGGGGCACAGTTCGATGACGGCGTCGTCGACGGTGTAGTCGAGAACGTGGCCGCCGCGCGTGTGGTCGTCGTCAATGAAATGCACGTGGCAGCCGGGCACACCGATGCCTTTGGCGTACATGGGGGTGCGGAATCCGCCGATGACGCCTTCGACGTCGGTGAAGATGTGTTCGGCGTCGTCGGAGACCGCCTCGGACATTGGGGGATAGGGCTTTTCTTGTTTGGTCACGGTGCGCACGCGGACTTCTTTGAAGCGGCCGGTGATTTTGACGGCGGTGAAGAAGTTGTGGCTGGGTTCGGCGTCGTCGATAAATTTGGCGAGTTCGGCGCGGACCATGCCGGCGGGTGCGTCGAAACGCAGGCGGGGTACGAAGTTGGTCACCACGGTAAAGGGGGTGCGTTGGTCGAGGTCAGCGACGCGGGCTTTGCCGTCGGAGGTGAGTTGGTGGCATACGCCGTCGAGGATGAGCATCTCGCCGTCGAGGGCGTCGAAGGTGCCGAGGCCGAAGTTGCCTTTGCTCAGGATGTCGCTGATGGTGAGCTCGCCGTCGTAGATGCCGTCGAGAAGTGCGGTCATGAGAGAGTTTTGGAAAATGGTGTGGCGGGCGATGGTTTCAGACATGGCTGCGATGCTAGTCGGTTGGCCGACTACAGTGTGGGGCGTGAGTAACGCGTATGGGATGCCTGTTGTCGCCGTGCTTGGCGACGGCCAATTGGCACGAATGATGCAAACAGAAGCTATCGAGCTCGGCGTGGACACTCGCGTGCTCGCGTCGAGTAAGGACAAGTCGGCGGCGCAAGTCTTCGGTGATGTCCGCATCGGCGACTACACCAACCTTGAGGATCTGCTCGCGATCGTCGAGGGCGCGGACGCGGTCACGTTTGATCACGAGCATGTGCCGAACGAGTACGCGCAATTGCTTATCGACGACGGCGTCGCCGTCGAACCCCGCCCCGAAGCCCTCATCTACGCCCAGGACAAACTCGAGCAGCGCCGCCGCCTCGCGGAGGCGGGCCTGCCGGTGCCGCCGTTCGCAGCGATCACGTCGGCTGCGGACGCGGAGGCGTTCTGGGACGACAACGATGGTCAGGTCTGCCTGAAGGCGACGCGGGGTGGGTATGACGGGCATGGGGTGTGGTTCCCGTCGTCGAGAAGCGAATGCGCGGAACTCGTGGAGCAGCTTTTGAGCCGCGACCTGCCGCTGATGGCAGAGAAGAAGGTCGCGTTTACGCGTGAGTTGTCCGCCATGGTGGCGCGCAACCGTTCCGGCGATGTGCGTGCGTGGCCGGTGGTGGAATCGCGCCAGGACGACGGCATTTGCCGCGTGGCCATCGCGCCCGCACCGAACATGTCGGACGAGCAGGCCAAGCATTGCGAAGACCTCGCCGTGCGTGTCGCCGAAGGCTTGGGTGTGACCGGCGTGCTGGCGGTGGAACTGTTCGAGTACGAGGGCCCGAACGGCCCGGAGGTGGCCGTCAACGAACTGGCCATGCGCCCGCACAACACCGGCCACTGGACCCAGGACGGCTGCCTGACCTCCCAGTTCGAGCAGCACATCCGCGCGGTGTTGGACTGGCCGCTCGGTGCCGTGGACACGCTTGCGCCGGCGACCGTCATGGTGAACACGCTTGGCGGCGACGAGGATCCGGACACTCCGATGGCCGAGCGTGTCGTCGCGGTGATGCGCAAGTACCCGCAGGCCAAGGTGCACCTCTACGGCAAGGACCACCGTCCGGGCCGCAAGATGGGCCACGTCAATGTGTGCGCCGATACCGTCGAGGAGGCACTCGCGATCGCCGAGGATGCCGCGCACTACATCATCCACGCAACCTGGAAGGACTAAGCAGATGGCACAGCCGCAAGTTGGCATCATCATGGGCTCGGACTCGGACTGGGACACCGTTGCCCCGGCCGCCGAGGTACTCGCCGAGTTTGGCATCCCGTTCGAGGTCGGCGTGGTCTCCGCGCACCGCACCCCGGACAAGATGCTCGCCTACGCCAAGGAAGCACACGCCCGTGACCTGCAGGTGATCATCGCCTGCGCTGGCGGTGCCGCACACCTGCCGGGCATGGTCGCCGCGGCCACGCCGCTGCCGGTCATCGGTATCCCGCGCGCGCTGGACACGCTCGACGGCATGGATTCGTTGCTGTCCATCGTGCAGATGCCCGGTGGCGTCCCGGTGGCCACGGTCTCCATCGGTGGTGCAAAGAACGCCGGCCTGCTCGCCGCCCGCATCCTGGGTGCCGCCGACCCGGCTGTGCAGCGCAAGATGGTGGACTACCAGGCACGCATGGCAGCCGAGGTAGAGCGCAAGGACGAGGCGCTGCGCCAGCGCCTGATGGGTGAGTAACCCAATCGTTGTGTTGGGCGCCCGGATTGTGGACGGGCGCCCTTCTCGCATGCTCGAGCACCGCTTGCACAAGGCGCTCGAGGTATGGCGTGCGAATCCGGCGCCGATCGTGGTGTCCGGCGACGGGGAGGCCGACATCATGGCCGCCTGGCTCACCGCCCACGGTGTGCCTGCTCAGGCGGTGGTGCTCGAGCCGCATGCGCGGTCCACGAACGAAAACCTGGAACGTTCCCGCGCGCTGTTCCCCGACGCGTCGTACCTCACCGTAGTGACCAGCGGTTTCCACGTCCCCCGTACCCGCGTGTGGGCGTGGCACCTGGGCATCCCGGTGCGCATGGTCGCTGCGACGACGCCTGAAACCTCGCGGAAGAAAAACTACGCGCGCGAAGTGTTCGCCGTGCCGCACTCCATCACGCGCGTTGCTTGGCGACGACTCGCCCGCCGCCTCTTCGGCCGCTGAGCCATGCAACACGTGCCGGGCGGCGTCGGCCAGCACGGCGGCGCCCGGGACTAGCGGGGGAGACCCGGCAGGTTGATGCCGAAGTGTGGGCCAGCAAAGTACAGGCCTGCTGCGCCGAGGGTGGCGATGATCGCAGCCGCACCGACCAGCAGCGCGACGAAGCGCCCTGCGTTATCGACTTCATCCTGGGTGTACTCGGAGCTACCCGGGCCGGTGGCCATCTTCTTGTCTTTCGGGGTGCTGTTTGTGTTCTCGGTTTCCGTCTGAGCCGTGGTCTCAGCCTGGGCCGGGGCGACAGTTGCGGTGGCGAGGCTGACGGTCAGTGCGGGGGCGAGAGCCAGCGCACCAGCGCGGCGGATCAGCGTGCGGGACATGCCGGATTCCCTTCATCAATGCGGGTAGTGTCCGGCACAGCTTAGCCCAGGAGTGCAGGGGTAACAGTCATGACTACTGGATACGGCGCGTGACGTTCTCAGCGGCGGAGATCTCCTGGAGCCGTTCATCGGATACCGAACCCGTGACGACGACCACGGATCCACCAGCGGCCAGCGGTACCATCACCGACATCGTGAAGTCATCGGTGCCACGCCAATCTTGGGCGAGGTAGCGTTCGGCCTCAACGCATGGCTGGGCGAAGGTGGACAGGTCTGGGCTGTTGCCGAAGTAGTCGTCGCCGTAGAAGCGCACGGTGGGGCCGAAGTCCACGGTGCCGGGCGGAATGGTGCCGCCGGCTTCCTCGACGCCGCGGCCGAACGGGTCGTCGGAGACAAGGACGCACTCGGTGGCGTCGGTCCAGTTTTCGGCGCGTTCCGGGGTGGTGAAGACGATATCGGGGGCGGTGGGGTGGTCGTCGATGAGCGGAGCGCGCGAAGAGTTGAACGTGCCAACCGCAATCACCGCAGCCTGCCAGGAGACGGGCAGGTCGATGACGATGCTCGCGTCGAGGGGGAGGTCGAATTCCTCGTCGAGCATGTTGGCTACTTTGCTGGCCCAGTTGTCCAGCGTTTGGGCGGAGAAATCCATGCGTAATCCCCGCGCATCGTCGTAAATGGTGAAGCGCGGGGATGCGGGATCTGCGGCGAGAAGTGGGGCGAGCATGCTCATGCTCGCCCAGTGTAGGCACTACAGGAAGATGGCAGCGCCGGGGCCGAGCGGCAGGTCGAAGATGTACCAGATGAACAGCAGGGCAGCCCAGGACACCCAGAACGGAACCACGAACACGATCAGGCGCGACATCAGCGTGCCCAGGCCCGCATTGGGCTCGTATCGACGAAGCAACGTCAGGATCACGATGATGTACGGGTTCAGCGGGGTGATGATCTGGGTGGCGGAGTCGCCGACACGGAACGCGGCCTGCGTGAAGGCCGGCTCGAAGCCGATCAGGGCGAACATTGGGACGAACACGGCTGCCATTAGAGTCCACATCGCGGAGCCGGAAATAACCAACAGGTTCAGGCACGACGCCAGGATGATGAACGCGAGGATTGCCGCGAAGCCGGTGATGCCGGCAGCCTCGAGCATCTCTGCGCCCTTGACGGCGGAGAAGGTGCCGATGCCGGACCAGCTAAACAGGGAAATGAACTGGCCGAGGATGAACGCGAGAACCAGGAAGCCGAGCATGTCGCCCATCGCCTTGGTCATCATGTCCACGACGTCCTTGATGTTCTTCACTGTGCCAGCGACCTTGCCGTAGACGATGCCGAGGACCATGAAGTAGGTGAAGACGATGAACACGATCGACTGCAGCAGCGGGGACTTCGGCAGGAAGCCACCTTCTTCGTTGCGCCACGGGGAATCCGGGATGAGTACTGCGAACAGGATGATTGCCGTGACGATAAGCGTGGCGACGCCCGCCCACATCAGGCCGCGGCGTTCCGGCTTGGTCAGTTCGACGGAGATCTCGTTGCCGTCGGTGTCGCGGTTCATGCCGTCGTCGCCCTCGACCATCTCCTGGGGGACGTCGAGTTTGTGCATGCGGGGCTCGAGGATCCTGTCGATGATGAAGCCACACGCTAGGCCCAGGATGATAGAGGCGGCGATGTTGAAGTAGTAGTTGGACACCGGGTTGACCTCGGTGGCGTCCATGCTCGGCAGGGTTTCCATCACGGCGTTGGTGATGCCGGCGAACAGGGCGTCCAGCGACGTCGGCACTAGTGCGGTGGAGTAGCCAGCGCCGACGGCGGCGAAACCACCGAGCAGGCCTGCGACCGGGTGGCGGCCAGCGGCCTTGAACACCATCGCGGCCAGCGGCGGGATGACCACGAACGCGGCGTCCGCCATGATCGAGCCGGTCACGCCGATGATGCCCACCGCGTACGGCAGAACCGAGCGGTTAGCGGAGCCGAAGAGCTTGCGGATGAGCGCGGAGAGCATGCCGGAGCGCTCGGAAACGCCCACGGCGAGCATGATTGGCAGGACCGTGACCAGTGGCGGGAAGCCGAGGTAGTTCTGGCCGAGGGTGGTGGTGAACCAGGCCAGGCCCTCACCGGTGAAGAAGCCTTTGATCTTCACACTTTCGTCCTCGCCGGGCACTGCGACTTCGGCCCCGAAGTACGCCATCACGGTGGAGATCACCGCGGTGATGAGGAACAGGATAAGGAAGAGCGTGAATGGCTCCGGAAGTTTGTTGCCTACCGACTCGATGGTGCCGAGGAGGCGATCCATTGCGGTTTTCTTCTGTGGTGGGCTGCTGTCGGCAGAGCGCTCGAGCTCGGCGCTCTCTGTGGCTTTTCGCGTACTCATGCGTATATGTTGTACCAGTCACATTATTTCTGCGCTAGGGTTTTGTAGAAACGTAATCCGATCGACGGAGAGTGAGCGGACCGTGAGCGAAACGCATCCCAACCGCCCGACCAGCCCAACCCCACCGAACCCTGCCTTCCTGCAACGCATGGACGCAGTGGTGCGAGATGAGATCGCCGCTGCGTCGCCGCAGTTCCCGGTTGAGCCGGGCTATCCGGAGCGTGACGCGGTGTGGGGGAAGGTCGAGCGCAACGTCGAAGCCGTCCGGGCCGACCTGGAACACATCATGCGTGACCTGCACGCGAACCCGGAGGAGGCGTTTCAGGAATTCCATGCGCAGGCTGTGATTGCGAAGGTGCTTGAGGGGCAGGGGTTCGTCGTCAAGCAAGGGGCGCATGGCGTGGAAACAGCGCTGCGTGCGGAGTGGCAAAGCGACGACTTTGACCCGAGCACACATCCGACGGTGGCGGTGATGTCTGAATACGACGCGCTGCCGGGTATCGGGCATGCGTGTGGCCACAACGTGATCGCTGCATCCGGGGTGGGTGGTTTCCTCGGCGCGGTCGGTTCGGGTTCGGGCCGCATCGTGTTTCTTGGCACCCCGGCGGAGGAGGGCCACACCGGCAAGGAGTACATGATCCGCGGCGGCATGCTCGACGGCGTGGATTGTGCGGTGATGATCCACCCGTTCTGCTACGACCTGGTGTCGCACGCGTGGACGGGGCGCCGCTCGCTTACCGCGACGTTTACCGGTGTTGCCGCGCACGCGTCGATGCAGCCGTATATGGGGCGCAATGCGCTTGATGCTGCGACGCTTGCGTACCAGGCCATGGGGTTGTTGCGCCAGCAGATGCCGCCGTCGGATCGCCTACACGCAATCATCTCGGACGGTGGTGCGAGGGCATCGATCATTCCGGAGACGGCCACGCTGAGCCTCTACGTGCGTTCGCTGTATACCGAAACACTTATGGATTTGAGCAAGCGTATCGACGACATCCTTACCGGTGCCGCCCTCATGACCGGCACCGGCGTGGATGTGCAGTGGGATAACCACCCAATGTCGCTTCCTGTCCGGAACAACGAAACCTTGGCGGCGCGCTGGGGAGCGACCCAGCAGGCGCGGGGTAGGGAAGTGTTGCCGGGTGGGATCTTGCCGGACTCGCAGGCGGCGTCGACAGATTTTGGCAACGTCTCACAGCTCGTGCCCGGCATCCACCCGTTGGTCAAGATCGCGCCGGAGGGCACCGCGCTGCACACCACTAAGTTCGCCGATGCGGCGATCACCCCGGCCGCAATGGACGGCGTGATCGACTCCGCGGTGGGGCTCGGCCAAGTCATCGCCGACGTACTCAATGACCCGGTGCTGTTGCAGCGCGCTCGCGAGGAGTTCGAAGCGGCGGGCGGGGCGATCTCCGTGGAGGCGCTGCTAGATGAGGCCTAGATGACGCGTAACTGACGCCTGAATGGCGCGCTACAGGAAGATGGCAGCACCCGGGCCGAGCGGCAGGTCGAAGGTGTACCAAATGAACAGCATGGCCATCCAGAAGATCCAGAACGGAACCGTGAACATGATCAGGCGCGACATGAGCGTGCCCACGCCAGCCTTCGGTTCGTAGCGGCGCAGCTGCGTCAGGATCACGATGATGTAGGGGTTCAGCGGGGTGATGATCTGGGTGGCGGAATCGCCGACACGGAACGCTGCCTGGATGAAGGCCGGATCGAAGCCGATCAGGGCGAACATGGGCACGAACACGGCTGCCATCAGGGTCCACAGTGCGGAGCCGGAGATGATCAGCAGGTTCAGGCACGACGCCAGGACGACGAACGCGAAGATGGCGGCGAAACCGGTGATGCCTGCGGACTCGAGCGCGTTGGCTCCCTTCACGGCGGTGAAGGTGCCGATGCCAGACCAATTAAACAGGGCGATGAACTGGCCCAGGGTGAACGCGAGGATGAGGAAGTTCACCATATCCTTCATGGCGCCAGCCATCATGTCTGCGACGTCGGGTACGCGTTTGATCGTGCCCGCAACCATGCCGAAGACCAAGCCCATGACCACGAAGTAGAGCACCACAATGAACACCGTGGACTGCATCAACGGCGAGTCCGGCAGGAAGTTGCCTTCCTCGTTGCGCCACGGAGAGTTCGGGATGAGGACGACGATCGTGCACACCACGGTCAGCAGCAGGGTGGCCCACAGAGTGGCGCGCAGGCCACGGGACTCGGCGTCGGTGAGCTCTGCGGAGATTTCCTTGCCGTCGCGGTCGCGGGTCATGCCGTCATCGCCAGCAACCATCTTGTTCGGTACACCGAGCTTGTTTAAGCGGGGCTCGAGGACCTTGTCGATGATGAAGCCGGACAGAAGTCCCAGCACGATCGCGGAGACAAGGTTGAACCAGTAGTTAGAGACCACGGTGACCTCAGGGGCGTCGAGGCTTGGCAGTGCCTCCATCACGGAATTCGTGATGCCAGCAAACAGTGCATCGAGCGAGCCCGGCAACAGCGACGTAGCGTATCCCGCGCCCACGGACGCGAAGCCACCGAGCAGACCCGCCACCGGGTGACGGCCAGCAGCCTGGAACACCATGGCAGCAAGTGGCGGGATGACGATGAACGCCGGGTCGGCGATCAGCGAACCGGACACACCAATCAGGCCCACCGCATACGGCAGTACCGAGGTATTCGCGGAGGAAAACAGCCTGCGGATCAGCGCCGACAACATTCCGGAGCGCTCCGCGATACCGACTGCCAAGATGATCGGCAGCACGTACACCAACGGCGGGAAGCCAACGTAGTTCTTGCCCAGGTTCACGGTGAACCAGGCAAGGCCTTCGCTGGTGAAGAAGCCCTTGATGGGGCGGATCTCGTCGTCGCCAGGCACCTGCACTTGCAACCCAGCCCAGGCCATCACTGTGGAAATGACCGCGGTGATCAGGAAGAGCAACAGGAAGAGCGTGAACGGTTCCGGAAGTTTGTTACCTACCCGCTCAATAAAAGAGAGGAGCCGGTCTACGGCTCCTCTTGGTGTCTGATCTCGTTCGGTCCCATCGTCCGGTCCCGGGTCGGGAACCGTGCCTGATGTGGCCTCCTGAGGTGCTACCGAAGTGGAGCCCTGGGCGGCGTGGTGGACAGAATGATTCTTTGCAATGTTCATGCAAAGAGGTTTTACCTGTCGCCGATTCGAATTTCAGGCGATTGGGGGATATTAATTCACGCAGCGCGGGCTGTCCTCGCCAGCTGAGAGCTCAGGGGCAGGCTCGTTGGCACCGAAATCCTCACCTGGCGTGCCCACAGGAGCGACCTGTTCCGCCTCGTCAGCATCCATCGCGCCGGGCCCGTTGTAGTCGTCCGCGATGACGGCAATGACCGTGTTCGGCTCCACGCTGGCGTTGGCCACGACGGGCACTCCGCCGAGCAGCTGGGCCAGCTCCTGGGCGGCCGGGTCGTGCTCGTCTGCGGCAAGCACTTGGGTAGCTGTGTAGAGGCCTTCCATGGCGTTGGACACGCTTGTCACCGTCAGGCCGTCGCCGTTGAGTATCTCAGCAACACGCCCAGCCTGTCCGGGGACGCTGCCGGCGTTGAGCACGACTGCTTCGTAGCCGTTGAACGTCTCGCGTGGGGCGCTGGTGGCGGAGTCCGAACCGTCAGAACCCTCAGTGCCGTCGGTGTTGTCCTCCTCAGGCTTAATCGCTTCTGCCATGAACTTCTGCACCTGCGGTAGATCCACGGTGACGATGGACTCGCCATAGTCACCGACACCATTGACGGAGGTCACAGGGATGGTGGTGAAGGTGACGTTGCCACCAGCCAGGCCGGAAAGTTGCTGGGCCAAGCCCACAATGTCCCAACCCTTATCCAGTGTCACGGAGCGTTCCGCTGCGTTAGACAGTTCGCGCAGTTTCGCCGGGTTGGTCAGGGTGCCTGCGGAAAGCATCGACTGTACGAGCGAAGCCATGTAGGCCTGCTGGCGCACGATGCGGTCTAGGTCGCCGCGCGGCAGGTCGTGGCGTTGGCGCACAAACGACAGGGCTTGCGCACCGTCGAGGGTCTGCTCGCCGGCGGGGAACTTCGCGCCGGAGAGTGGCTCGTCCACGGGATTATTCAGGCACACTTTGACGCCGCCGACAGCGTCGGTGAGCAGCACGAAGCCAAGGAGACCGACCTGGGCGAAGTGGTCGACTTCGACACCGGTGAGGTCCGCTACGGCGTCGATCAGTCCCTCTTGTCCTGCGCGAGCAACCTGCTGTTCGAGCGCCGGGCCTTCGCTCATGCCGGATTCGATCAGTTCTTCGCGTTTTGCGGCAGCGTGTGCGCCGTAGACGCCATTGATTTTCAGGTTGCCGTAGTCGTCCGTATGCACATAGGTATCGCGTGGGATGGACACTGCGGTCGCACGTGAGCCGTCCTCCGGGATGCGGATAACCATGATGGTGTCGGTGTTGATCTCACCGTCCGCGATACCGGCGTTCAGACGGGAAAGTTCCTGCTCACTTAAGGGGTTGCCCTGCGCGTCCGTGCGCGAATCGGAGCCCACCAGCAGGATGTCCATTGCGCCGTCCAGGGCGTTGCCGTCTTTGCCTTTGCTTTGCGACGACACCTTTAAGTCCGACGCGCTCAACTGCCCACCAAGCCGCCCAACGGCGAAATACCCGACGCCCGACAGGGCGATTGCGGCGGCGGAGACGATGGCAAGGGTGGTTCGCAGTGCGGGGTGGCCAGATTGCGAAACATCCCGCACCCGGGACGGGGCAGGTTTGATATCGCGGGCTTGCCGCCTGGGCTCAGTCACGCCGGGAATTATACGACATTCCCCGGCTCGCCCTGTGCCGTGCGCCGGAATTGGAGGTCATGGTGGGTATGCTGTCCAACATTGTGAAAGACACAGAGCATCATCCTGACGCTCATCAGGCGCCACTCGCGGTGATCACCGTGACGTATTCGCCTGGGGAGCACTTGGCGCAGCTCATCGCCTCCTTGGAGAAGGCGACGACGCGCCCCGTTGTGCTGCTTTGCGCCGACAACGGCTCCAAGGACGGCGTGCCGCAGCAGGCCGCACGCGAGCACGAGCACGTGGAGTTTTTCCCCACTGGTGGAAACATCGGTTATGGAGCCGCGATTAATGCGGCTGCTCGGCAGTTGGGGGATCGTCGAAAAGCAGGTGCGGTGCGCGGCGACTACTTCCTTATTGTGAACCCCGACGTGGAGTTCACCCCGGGGAGCATCGACGAGTTGATCCACTGCGCCGACGACGCGCCGAAGGCTGGCGCCGCCGGGCCCAGGATTGAAGAGGCCGACGGCTCCGCATACCCCAGCGCGCGCGAGGTGCCCAGCCTGGCCATGGGGATCGGGCACGCGCTGCTGTACGACTACTGGCCGTCCAACCCGTTTTCCCGCGCGTACCAAGCCGGGGCGAATATGGAGGTGCAACGCACCGCAGGCTGGCTGTCCGGCGCGTGCCTCCTTGTGCGGTGGGATGCGTTCGACCAGATCGGCGGGTTCGACGAGCGCTACTTCATGTACCTGGAAGACATCGACTTCGGTGACCGTCTTACCCGTGCAGGCTGGGACAATTTGTACTGCCCGAGTTCCGTGATCTTGCACGATCAGGGCCATGTTGCGGACCGACACAGGGGAGTTACGGTGCCTGCGCACCACGCCTCGGCGTATCGGTTCCAGCGCGACCGCCATCCGCATGCGTGGCAAGCTCCCATCCGCTGGGCGTTGTGGCTCGGCCTCCGAGTGAGGGGTGCGCTGCAGTTGGGTAGGGCGAAACCTGCACGCAGGGCTGGCACCGGCCGTGGGGAAGTGAACTGACAACAAGATGAAGGATCTAGCAATGGCTCAGACAGCCTCCACCGAAATCACCGAGTCTGCTGAAATTGCAGAAATCACAGAAATGGATGCGGTGATTCTCGTCGGCGGGCGTGGCACACGCCTTCGTCCGCTGACTGTCTCTACACCCAAGCCGATGTTGCCGACGGCAGGTTTCCCGTTCTTGGCACATCTGCTTGCCCGCATCCGTGAGGCTGGCATGCGTCACGTGGTGCTGGGGACGTCCTATAAGGCAGAGGTGTTTGAGGAGTACTTCGGCGACGGCTCCGAGTTCGGTCTAGAGATCGAATACGTCGTGGAGGAAGAAGCGCTTGGCACCGGAGGTGGCATCCGCAACGTCTACGAGAAGCTCCGCTACGACAACGTGATGGTCTTCAACGGTGATGTGCTTTCTGGCGCGGACCTGTCGGCGATTGCGCACACGCACGTGGATAAGGATGCGGATGTCACACTGCACCTGGTGCGGGTGCCGGATCCGCGCGCGTTCGGCTCGGTGCCGACGGATGAGGACGGCAATGTGCTGGCCTTTTTGGAAAAGACCGAGGATCCGCCGACCGACCAGATCAACGCTGGCTGCTACGTGTTTAAGCGTTCGGTGATCGAGCAGATCCCGGCAGGGCGTGTGGTTTCTGTAGAGCGCGAAACCTTCCCGGGCCTGCTTGAGCAGGGTGCGAAGGTCGTCGGCCATGTGGATTCGTCGTACTGGCGCGACATGGGTCGCCCGGACGATTTCGTCCAGGGCTCCTCGGATGTGGTCCGCGGCATTGCGTACTCGCCACTATTGAAGGGGCGTACGGGCGAATCTGTGGTGGATCCGTCTGCCGGTGTTGCGCATGGCGTGATTCTGATGGGCGGCACAACGGTTGGCCGTGGCTGTGAGATTGGGGCGGGCTCGCGTATCGACGACTCCGTGATCTTCGACGGCGTCACCATCGAGCCTGGCGCAATGGTGCGCAATTCCATCATTGCTGCCGGAGCCACGATTGGAGCGAATGCGCGCTTGGTTGATTGTGTGATCGGTGAAGGCGCCCAGATTGGTGCGCGCTGCGAGCTGCAGGGTGGCATGCGTGTGTGGCCGGGTGTTGTGATCCCAGATTCGGGAGTGCGTTTCTCCCCAGACGCGTAACCGACACGCCAACACGGCCAAATAGTCGCGCTTTTTAGTCCAGACACTACATGTAGTACCCCCGAAGTCCACCCCCATTGCAGCTATACTGTGACAGTTGTGACTGGTGTGAAAGTTGACGTGGGGAATGTCTAAAAAAGGCGCGCTCGGCTCACATTTTGGTTGCGACTATTTAGTGCCTCGGTGTGTAATCACAGAAGTGTTATTTCCGCATCCGCAACCAGCGGGTGCATCACTCTTCGAACGACCACCGAAAAGATCAACTAAGCAACAGGGAAGGTAATGGCGTGGAAAATCAAGCGGACGCCATCCTCCGCGGCGCTGCTGCGGGAGGGATGACCCTCGACGAGTTGTTTGGCACTGTCGAGCAGGAGTGGCAGGACCAGGCGCTGTGTGCGCAGACTGACCCCGAGGCCTTCTTTCCTGAAAAAGGCGGCTCAACTCGTGAGGCCAAACGAATCTGCAAGGCATGCGCAGTGCGCGATGAGTGCCTCGAGTACGCACTCGAGCACGATGAGCGCTTCGGTATTTGGGGTGGGCTGTCCGATCGTGAGCGTCGCCGTCTGAAGAAGCAGATCGGCTAACAACTCCCAAGATCTACAGGGTGGATCTACCAGGGAAAATCGGGATTCACAGTGCGTGGATCCAAATTTAAATAGTTTGCTACCAGCGCGGTGAGCACCCACGTGAGCAACTCTGCACGCTCCTGGGTGGTCACCGCGCGGTGTTCTATCGGCATGCGAAACACGACAAAGCGCGCACGGGTGGGGTTGCCGTGCTGATCCACGCCTGCCTGGAGCACCCGCCCGAGAGGGACCGGGCCGTCGGCGATGATCTCGTCCGGCAAGATCGTCATATCTGCGTGCAGGCGCATGCGTGGGATCGTGTCCACCGCCAAATCCACGCTTGCCAGCTGCTCAAAGTACGCGTTGTGGAGCGGGGCGTAGGCTTCCATGACAAGTGCGTCGAATGCGTCGTTGCGCGAGCGATAGCGGGGCACCCCAACGGGCAGGAGCGGGCCACGGGCACCTCGCCCGTGGCGGTCGCGTGCGGCGCGGACGTGCGAGGGGCCGACGCCGGGCCTGGAAGGGGTTTGCATGACGGCAATCCTAAGGTGGAAACAGGCAGGTGTGGAGGGGGCGCGCCGCGCCGCAGTACAAAAACCTCAAGAAGGGGTTTAGACTGTCCGCCGTGAATGTCTTCCGTCGTTGTTGTCGCCCGGGTTGCGGCAGGCCCGCTGTGGCCACGCTGATTTACGCGTACGCGGACTCGACGGCAGTGATCGGTCCGCTCGCCCCGGTAGCAGATCCGCATGCGTGGGACTTGTGTGAGCGCCATTCCGCCCACATCACCGCGCCCGTTGGTTGGGAAATGGTCCGTGTAGAGCACGTCGAGTTAGAAGGCGATGAGGATGACGATCCGGAAGCCTCCGACATCACCGCCTTGGCCGAGGCCGTGCGTGAGGCGGGTCGACTGACCACTGGTTTGGTCGATTCTTCGCAGGACCCAATCGAGTACGAAGCCTCGCACGACTTCAACGACCCGGATACCTCGAATCACCCGGTGCATCGCACGAAGCGGGTGGAAGAGCAGATTGCTGCGCATAAGGCGGCGCGCCGTTCGCATTTGCGCATCGTGCCGGATCCTTCGGCTGAGCAGGAATAGCGAAACCACAGCAGCCGGGGAGGGGTCGTGTCGCGGGGCGCACTAAGATGGCCTGCATGGCTATCCAGCACACACGTGAGACTCTGAGCAGCGTTATTAAGGCCTACGACGTTCGAGGCGTTGTCGGCGAGCACATCGACGAGGACTTTGTCCGCACCGCCGGCGCTGCGTTTGCCCACATTCTGCGCGAGGAGGGTGAGACCCGTATCGCGGTCGGCCACGACATGCGTCCGTCGTCGCCGGCGCTGGCCGCGGCGTTCGCCGAGGGAGCTGCCTCCCAGGGGCTTAATGTCACCGACTTGGGGCTGACGTCGACTGACGAGCTCTACTTCGTTGCCGGCTCCCAGCGTTGCGCTGGTGCGATGTTTACCGCCTCGCACAATCCGGCTCAGTACAACGGCATCAAACTCTGCCGCGCGGGCGCGACCCCGGTGTCTACAGATACCGGTTTGTCGGAAATCGGCCGCATGATTCTGGAGGGCGTGCCGGAGTTTGAGGGGGAACGTGGTGTCGTCGAGAAGCAAAATGCGCTCGAGGCATACGCGAAGTATGTGCGTGATCTGGTGCCGGTGCCTACGCGGCGCAAGTTGGTCGTGGCAGTGGATGCCGCAAACGGCATGGCTGGGCTGACGGTTCCGGCGGCGTTGGGGGATATGGATATTCGCTCGCTGTACTTCGAGTTAGACGGTACTTTCCCGAACCATGAGGCGAACCCGCTCGACCCGAAGAATTTGGTTGACCTGCAGAAGTTCACTGTTGAGCAGGGCGCGGACATTGGGTTGGCGTTTGACGGGGATGCGGATCGTTGCTTTGTTGTTGACGAGCGGGGCGAGGCCGTTTCCCCTTCCGCCATCACTGCGCTGATTGCCACGCGCACCCTTGCGGAGAACCCCGGTGCGACGATCATCCACAACCTGATTACCTCGCGTGCAGTGCCGGAGATGATCGACGAATGTGGTGGCACCGCCGTACGCACCCGTGTGGGCCACTCTTACATCAAGGCCAAGATGGCCGAGCACAACGCGCTATTCGGCGGTGAGCACTCCGCCCACTACTACTTTGCTGAGTTCTTCAACGCGGACTCTGGCTTGGTCGCTGCGCTCCACGTTCTGGCGGCGCTGGCAGAGCAGGACAAGCCGCTGAGTGAACTGATGGCGCAGTACGAGCGCTACGTCGCATCTGGCGAGATCAACTCGGAAGTTGCCGACCAGGAAGCGGCGACGAAGCGTGTGGTGGATGCGTTCACGGATCGTGCGGAATCGGTAGACACCCTCGATGGTGTGACTGTGCAGTTGAAGGACTCCAAGGCGTGGCTCAACGTGCGTGCATCCAACACGGAGCCGCTGCTGCGTCTTAATGCGGAAGCGCCGACCCAGGAAGAGGTCGACGCGCTGGTCAACGAGATTCTTGGCCTGATTCGTTCCTAGGCACCGAATTCTTGTAACTCGAACGGGGAGCGTGGGACTGCTATTTTGGACGTTTGCGCTCACGCAGAACCAAAGGAGGCCACATGGAGCGATTGGATGGGGTACTGCGACCCTACCCATGGGGGTCGCGGACGCTGCTCGCACAGCTGAGGGGGACGCCCTCGCCGAGTGAGAAGCCCGAGGCCGAACTGTGGTTTGGTGCCCACCCTGCCGCCCCAGCGACCATTGATGGACGTGGCCTCGACGAGATCATCGCCGAGGACCCCCAGGCAGCATTGGGCGACCGCGTGATTGCCCAGTACGGCGAGCAACTGCCGTTTTTGGTGAAGTTGCTCGCGGCGGATTCCCCACTGAGTATCCAAGCGCACCCGTCGCGCGAGCAGGCCGTTGCTGGCTTCGAACGGGAAAACGCTGAGGGCATCAGCCTCAACAGCCCGCAGCGCAACTACAAGGACTCGAACCCGAAGCCGGAACTTATCGTCGCGTTGACTACGTTCCGTGCGATGGCGGGCTTTCGCCCTGTGGAGCAGATGACCGAGTTGTTCGAGGCGTTTTCCTCCCCAGCCTGGGACCGTTACGCAGCACTACTGCCAGCGGCCGGCGGTGCAGGGGACATGCGGGTGCTGTTTACTACCCTGGTGTCGTTACCCAAGCCCGCGCTGACGGAGGTGCTCGACGCCGTCGGACATAGTGCCCGCACGATCGCCGATGGAGGCACCGCAGCCCACCCTGCGTGGGTTGTGGAAGCAGCCGAGGTATTCCTTGAACTAGCGCAGCGTTACCCAGGCGACGCTGGTGCGTTTGCGGCTCTGCTGCTCAACATTGTCACCCTCAAGCCGGGTGAGGCGGCGTTCCTCGGCGCAGGTCAACTGCATGCCTACCTCAGCGGTCTCGGCGTGGAGGTCATGGAAAACTCCGACAACGTTCTGCGCGGTGGTCTGACCACCAAGCACGTAGATGTGCCAGAGCTCGTGCGTGTACTCGACTTTTCTTCGTTGGAATCGCCGCGCGCAGACACCGAGGAGGTGGCTGGCGGGACGCGATTCGTGCTGCCGGTGGAGAGTTTCACCGTGAGCATGCACGAGCTTGATCAGGGCGAGTTGCGTATCGACGAAGATGGCCCCGCAATCGCACTCTGCACCGCGGGCACCGCCACGGACGGGACAATGTCAATCGCCGCTGGGGAGGCTGTGTGGATTCCCGCAAGCGATGGTGCGGTGACCCTGCGGCCTGCAACGGATGGGGAACCCACCCAGGTGTTTGTGGCTACCGTGTAACGCTTCGCGCGATCTGGTCAAGCGCCTCGCGGGGGCTAAAGCCCTCATCCGGCTGGGGGTATCCGGCCACGTCCTCCTTGCCCGGCACACGCGCCCGGGCAGTTGTGGGCGCAGATGCCTGCGACTGCAGTTGAGCCTCCAGCTGGTCTGCGGGAATCGCCTTGTTGTTTTCGGGGTGCTCATCGCGATCGTTCTCACGCGAGGTTGGCTCGGCGGGGGAGGAGCCGGGTGCGGGTTTGCCGTCCTTGATCTTCGGCTCGTTGTCCGCAGATGTGCCGGGGCCGCGCTCGGGCTCGGATGGTGCCGTGGGGATCCCGGAGGTGCCTGCCGAGTCGGTCTCGGTCGGCGTTTGTGCAGACGTGCCAGGCGTGTCCGGTGTGGACGGGTGCGACGCCTCAGGCGTTGGCTGCGGCCTGGACTCCGACGGGGACTCAGGCGTTGTCTCGGGGCGGTTCGGCCGTTCTTCGCTCGTTGTTCCAGACGGGCGGGTCGACTGTGAGGCTGACTGCGGCCCCGATCGCTGTGATTGCGGTGCCTGCTGGGCCGACTGAGCCGACTGCGCCGGTGGCGGCACAACGATGTTGGTCGGGCGGTACACCTTGGTCGGCTGCGCCGGATCTGCCTGGCCCACCACTGCGTGCGGTGGCAGGTATGGATCGTTCTGCGCCGCATAGTTCGGGTTGACGTGGTGCGTGCCACCCTGCATGCCGTGTTGTGCGCTGTAGTCCTGGTCTACCGGTGCATCGTTTCCGTCAGTGCGCCCATCTGCAGAGGTTTCTGTTGTCGACGAGTTGGTCGCTGTGCGGGAACTCGACGTGCTTGAGGTTGTCGAGTGCGCGCTGGTGGTGTCTGCTGCCTCGGCGGAAAAGCCTGCGTGGTCCGAAGGCCCGGTGGACGATGACGCCCATACGGTCCAACCGGTCAGGCCAGCAAGCCCGAGGCCTGCAGCAAAAAGAGCAGCGGTACGGCGGTTGGTCGGTTTCACGTCCCCGCTCCTTCCACGGTCGGCGCGCAGCCCTTACATCACGAATTGGTAACAGTATGGTGGTGTAGGAATGTTTATAGCACGTCGTACGGCGAAGGTGTACCCCCATAAGGTGCAAGTGCCGTATATAAAGACGTAATAGATACCGTGTTTGCAGCACTCGATACAGACGGAAGGAGCGTCACAGTGACGACCTGGGACGAGCAGATTTTCACCATTGACACCAATGCAGATTTCCTCGACGAGATCTCTGACCTGGATACCGACGAGATTGTGGAAGCAGTGCGTGACGCCGTGCTCCTCGCCGCAAATGGGGATTCCGCAAGCGAAGATGAGATCCTCAACGGCCAGGCTGCGGCGACGATCGCTGCAATTTGGTCGGGTGCACCTTTTTCTGCCGGTGATGTGGCAGAGGCGTACCCGTTCATCCGTCTGCGCCCGGACGAGATCGACGAGAAGCTCGTCGAGGCTGCTGCTGCGGTGCTGGAAGCAGTGGAGACCGAGGCGGACCTTGAGCAGTTCCTCGAGGCGCTGGCCTAACGGTTTGCGGCCATGATTATTGCGTTTGAAGGTATCGATGGCGCGGGCAAGAACACGCTTGTCACCGCGATCAAGAAGGAACTCAACGCCGACACGCTTGCGTTTCCGCGTTATGAGGACTCCATCCACGCCCAGCTCGCACAAGACGCGCTGCACGGGCGCATGGGGGATGTGACGGATTCCGCGTTTGCGATGGCGACACTGTTCGCACTTGACCGTCATGGGGCGAAGGCGCTTCTCGACGAGTACGTCGACGATCCGTCCCGCGTCCTCATCCTGGACCGCTACGTGGCCTCTAACGCCGCGTACACCACTGCGCGCACCGGTGACGATGCCGCCTTGCGCTGGGTGGAAGACCTGGAGTTTGGGCGTTTGGGGTTGCCGAGGCCGGACTTGCAGGTGCTCGTCGATACGAGCCCTGAGCTTGCGCGGGAACGCGCAGCGAAGCGCGAGACGCAGGACGCAACGCGTGCGCGCGATCGCTACGAACGCGATGGTGGCCTGCAGGCCGCAACGTATGCGATGTACGGACGGCTGGCGGAAATGTCGTGGGGTGGGCCGTGGGTACGCGGCTCGGATCCTGCGGTTATCATTCAGGCAATACGCGACCTGGCATAAGCCTCGTCATTTCAACCCCCATAAAAGCCCTGACAAAGGAGTACATGTGGCCCACAAGATCCTGGTCGTGGACGATGACCCGGCGATCAACGAGATGCTCACCATCGTGCTTGAGGCCGAGGGGTTTGAGACGAGTTCCGTCACCGATGGCGCTGAGGCCGTTGGCGCGTGGCGCAGCTTTGATCCGGATCTGATCCTGCTCGACCTGATGCTGCCAGGCGTCAACGGTATTGATATTTGCCGCGAGATCCGCAAGCAGTCCGCCGTGCCGATTGTCATGCTGACAGCGAAGACCGACACGGTGGACGTGGTGCTTGGACTGGAGTCTGGTGCGGACGACTACATCACCAAACCCTTCAAGCCGAAGGAACTGGTCGCCCGAATCCGCGCGCGTCTGCGTCGTACTGACGACGAGCCGGCGGAAATCTACGAGGTTGGCGATCTGACCATTGACGTTCCGCAGCACACCGTGACTCGCGGCGGCCAGGAAATTCAGCTGACCCCGCTCGAGTTTGACCTTTTGCTGGAAATGGCGCAGAAGCCGAATCAGGTGCACACCCGCGAGGAGCTGCTGGAGTCCGTGTGGGGCTACCGCAACGCTTCGGATACGCGCCTGGTTAACGTGCATGTCCAGCGTCTGCGCTCCAAGATTGAGCACGACCCGGAGAACCCGGAGATCATCCTCACCGTGCGTGGTGTGGGCTATAAGACCGGCAAGCCGGGGGTGTAGTCGCTGAATGCGCTCAAACGCGCACGCGAACGCGTAGCGCACGCATGGTCGACCTCGTTGCAGGTGAGGTTCGTGGGCACGGTACTCATCGTGTCCGCCATCGTGATGTCCGTGCTTGGGTTTGTGCTGGCGTCGGTGGTCACTAGCCGCATCACCGAGGCGAAGCTGGAAACCGCGAGTGTGGAGATCGAGCGCGCACGCGCCACCGTCGAATACCAGCTAGACAACAGCGGCAGTTCCGCCTCGCTGCAGGCGCGCTTGAACTCAGCCCGTGCAGGTTTGACCCAGCGCGCACAGGAAAACTCGGACACGTCGAGCTTTTACGAGCCGGTCTTGGTGGCGGAAAGCGTTGGCGGGGTGGTGACCTCGTCGCCGGAGTCGTACCAGATCCCAGAGCGCTTAGCGCAGTTCGTCAACGACGGAAATGTGGCCTACCAATTCGCCACTGTGGAACGGCCGGATGCGACGTTGTATGACGCGTTAATCGTCGGTACACCAACGAATGCGGATATCCCGAATCTGCAGCTCTACCTGGTCATGAATATGGAGAGCGAAACCACCACCGTTGCACTGATGCGTGGCATTTTGGCTATCGCTGCGGTGATCGTCGTGGTGCTTTTGATGGGCATTGCGTGGCTTGCGTCGCAGCAGATTGTGGCGCCGGTGCGCTCGGCGTCGAGAACTGCCCAGCGTTTCGCGTCTGGTCACCTGCGCGAGCGCATGCCGGTCGATGGCGAAGACGAAATGGCAGTGCTGGCCATGTCCTTCAACAACATGGCGGACACGCTGTCTAAGCAGATCAACAACCTGGAGGAATACGGTGACCTTCAGCGCCAGTTCACCTCCGATGTCTCCCACGAGTTGCGCACGCCGCTGACTACGGTGCGTATGGCCGCAGACATGATCGCGGCGAACGAGGATTCGCTCGAACCGTCGACCAAGCGCGCTTCCCAGTTGATGATCAAGGAACTCGACCGCTTCGAGGCGCTGCTCAATGATTTGCTGGAAATTTCGCGTCACGACGCCGGCGTGGCCGAACTCTCCACCACCAGCATGGATGCTCGCGGGCCGGTGGAGTCTGCATGGCAGCAAACCCAGCACCTTGCCGACGAATTGGATGTGGAAGTCGACTTCGACATCCCGGAGGAACCACAGACGATCGAGGGTGACCCACGGCGTATCGAGCGCATCGTGCGCAACCTGGTGGCCAACGCCATCGACCACTCGGAGGGCAACCCGGTGAAGATTGTGATGCGTTCCAACGACGAGGCCGTGGCAATCACCGTCACCGACCGCGGTGTTGGCCTGAAGGAAGGCCAAGACGAGTTAGTGTTCAACCGCTTCTGGCGCGCGGACAAGTCCCGCAAGCGCCACTCGGGCGGCACCGGCCTGGGCCTGGCTATTGCGCGCGAGGATGCGCTATTGCACGGCGGCATCCTCGACGCCGCTGGCACGCACGGCGTGGGTTCCCAATTCCGCCTGGTGCTGCCGAGAGAAGTCGGGGCGAAAATCAACGTCGCCCCGTTGGACTTGGTCGCGCCGGGACAGAATGCTGCCGAGATCCAAAGGGCGCCTGTTGCCGCCAAGGAAGCAGGAGATGCCGAAGCTGACGCCAGCAGGGGAGTAGACCTCTCCACCGATAGCGGGGCCGGTGCCGGCGCTGCTGGCGGAGCTGCCGGCGGAGCTGCCGGCGGAGCTGCTGGTGCAGTAGCACCGGATCCGCAGCCTGAAGTCTAGGAGGAACATCGATGAGGACGAATAAAGCTGCATCGTTGGCGCTGTCGGCCGTGGCCACGTTGACTGCGATGTCCCTGCTGTCGGGGTGCGCAACGCTGCCAACCAACTCGGCACCTCACGTGCTGCGTCCGTTTACGCCGGCGGAGTCTCCGACGCCGGATGCTGGTCCCGCGGAGGATGAGGAGCCAGACTTGCTGCTGCGTGGGTTCTACGCAGCATCGGCGATTCCGGACGGCGACTACGAAATGGCGCGTGCTTACCTGACGGAGAGCGCTGCCCAGGCGTGGGATCCAAGCGGGCAGAAGCTGATCGTGGACAGCTTCGGCGTGACCACGCTGCCGGGGGCCTCGGCAGGGAAGCGTCGCTTTGCGGTTCACGGAAACGTAGTTGGTGCGGTGCACACCGGGGGATCGTTTGCTCCGGAGCGCGGCAAATACGAGGCAGAAATCGAGCTGGACATGATCGATGGGCAGTGGCGTATTTCGTCGCTACCCGCGGGTGTGGTCATGGAGCGAACTGAGCTGCGTAACCAGTATCAGCCGTATAACCTGTACTTCTTTGATGCCGACGACCGTGAGTTGGTCACCGACCGCCGTTGGGTTCACTCGCGTCGCGAGGCCCTGGCGGGTGACTTAATCGGGTTGCTTATGGAGGGGCCTGCGGAGCGTTTGCGTCCAGCGTTGCCCAATGCGTTGCCGTCGAAAGTGGCCTATACGGGGTTCAAAGATGGCGCGTTTACCTTTACTGGTTTCAGCGAAGTCGACGCCGCACGCCGCACGCAGTTTGCTGCCCAAGTGGTGTGGACCCTTGCCACCGCCGGCATCACAGGTCCGTATCGTTTGGAAGCCGACGGCAGCCCCCTTATCGAAGGCGCTGACGAACTCGGTACCGACGACTTTGCGGACGAGAGCCCACTGGTGGAAACCGCTGGGGAAAGCACGCTCTACGCGCTCGTCGATGGGCGCATTTTGCGTGTCGACGGCCGCACCACCCAGGCCGTCGACGGCAGCCTCGGCAGCTCTGGCCAGATCACTTCAGCCGACCTGGCCAAGGGTGGCCAATGGGCGGCTGTCTTCGGCAAACCAGACGATGACAAGGACGATGTGCTTCGCGTGGGCAAATTCGGTGCCCGCGAGGAAGAGGTTATGCGGGCGCGTACATTCACACGCCCGAGCTTCGAAGCGAACGCGGCGGCGGTGTGGTCGGTTGCAGACGGCAAGCGGATCCTGCGCACAGTCCAATCCGCAGCCAGTGGCGAATTGTCCACCGGCGAGGTGCACGTCGACCTGCCAGAAGGCGTGGACGGCAACATTTCTGTGCTGCGCCTGTCGCGCAGCGGCACCCGCGTGGTCATGGTGATCGACGGAAAGCTCTACACGGGCATTGTCCAGCGTGGCGCTTCCGGCGAACGCTCTATTGTCAATGTGCTCGAGTACGCCCAGGAGCTCGGTGGCAGTGTCGTATCTGCCGAGTGGCGTGCGGATGGTTCACTCATCGTCGGTACCTCCGCCCCGTCGCCAGTGCTGCGTGTGGAGCAGGACGGCTCGTCTATGACCGCGTTGTCGGCGGGCAATATTTCGGCTCCGGTGGTGGCAGTGGCGGCGTCGCCAAGCATGCTCTACGTCACTGACGTCAATGCTGTATTGCAAGTGCCGGCCTCAGGTGCGGATAACCCCATCTGGCGTGAGGTGCCAGGTCTGGAAGGTATGCGCGCGCTACCGATCATCGCGCGGTAGGGGAGTCAGGGATGCTGGGGGATATCGGGGAGTTGCTGCTACCGCGCAAGTGCGCCGGATGCGGCGTGCCGGGGCCGCTGTTGTGCGCCACCTGCCGGATGGAGTTGGCGCACCCGCCGCAGCGCGTGTTTCCCAACACCACACCGATGGTGCCGGTGTTCGCACTAGGTGCCTATGCGGGTGCGCACCGTGGGGTGGTGTTGGCAATGAAGGAACGTAACCACCTTGCCGTGCGTCGCCACGTCGGTGCGGTACTCAACGCCGGGCTGGACTACTTGGAGGCGCGCGGCGATATCGCAGTCGGCGCGGTGCTGGTTCCCGCACCGACGAAGGTGTCCTCGGCACGCGCCCGCGGCGGCGACCCCGTGGAAGCTATCTGCCGCGCCACCCGGCGCAGTGTCACACCCGCGTTGCTACTCGACGCCAGCGCTGCCGATCAGTCGAACCTTGACGAGTCCTCGCGCCGCGCAAACCTGTCCGGAGCAGTACGGCTTGCCGCCATCCCTGCAGGTCCCGTGGTTCTTATCGACGACGTCGTAACCACCGGCGCAACCCTCCAGGCCAGTGTGTCCGTGCTGCTCGCCCACGGGGTTGACGTGAGTGCGTGCGTGACCGTGTGCGCAGCGTAACCGCAGGCCAAATATGTGTTTTTGCAGGTGTCCAGTAGGGTCACAGGAATGAAATTGCGTCTTCTTCCACTCGTGTGTGCCCCGGTTCTCGCGTTGGTCGGTTGCTCGACTGCAGAGATCACCCCACTTCATGAGGCCCGTGTTCAGGAGGTCTCCGAAATCCGTGACGCCCTTGCCGGCACGGACTTCGACTGCACCAACTGGCAGGAGTTGAAGCAGGAAGAGGGCGTGTGCATGCAGAAGGAAAAGGGCCAGATCAAATTCAAGCTCGACGGCACGCCTGAGGATTATGCGCGCTACCTCATGGAGGAGCAGTTCCCGTACGCAAAGGAAGTCATCGTCGGCGAGAACTGGGTTGGCCGCTGCGATAACACTGATGAGGGCACCTGCCAGACCATCGCTGAAGGTCTCGGTGCAAACGTGAAGCAGAGCACCCGCAGCTAAGCATCCGCTGCTCAACACCCGGCAGCGTAGCTCTCAGTAAGCTCATAGCGAACATTTTGCGAACCCCCGTGTATTGGTCATAACCAGTTGTATAGTGGTGATGGACACAGTTCCTACTACCCACAGGGAGGAAGCACATGACTTCTGCAGACCAGAATGCCGTACAGGGTGACGCACAGGGGGAGGGTCTCGGACCCGATGTGGTGTTGACCATCACCGGCCGCAACGTTGAGGTTCCGGAGCACTTCCAGGAACGCGTAAGCGGCAAGTTGGCAAAGATTGCGAAGCTCGATCCGACTCTGAATTCCTTCCACGTTGAGCTCAAGCATGAGCCGAATCCGCGTCGTGAACAGGAAGCGGAACGCATCCAGATCACCGCAACTGGCTCGGGCCACCTCGCACGCGCTGAGGCGAAGGAAGACACCTTCTACAACGCCTTGGATGCCGCAGTGGCAAAGCTGGAGCGTTCGCTGCGCAAGGTCAAGGCTCGTCGCACCACTCCGATGTCTGGCCACCGTGCACCGAAGGGCACCGGCAAGCTTGCTGCTGAGCTTGAGGCTGAGCAGAAGGCAGCGCAGGCTCGCGAGGCTGCTGCGCAGGGTCCGTACGATGTTGACCCGTACGAGGATCAGGTTGAGGATCTGACTCCGGGCCAGGTCGTTCGTACCAAGGTGCACTCCAACGCTCCACGTAGCGTGGATGATGCGCTCAGCGAGATGGAGCTGGTTGGACACGATTTCTACCTCTTCATCAACGAGGAGACGAACCGTCCGGCTGTGGTCTACCGCCGTCACGCGTTTGATTACGGTTTGATCGAACTGGCTGATGAGGCGGAAGCCGAAGCAGGCGAGAAGTAGCGCTTGCGCTGTTACCCGCACGGTCCTGTGAAAGGGGCCGGGCGGGTTTTGTCGTCGATTAGCAACGCCGGGTTGTTCTCTGCAACGTGGGCGTGCGTACAATGGCGGGTTGTTACACCTTGGCCCTGCCTACTCCAGTAGTAAAGGATTTTCTCACGTGTTTGGACTGTCGAAGCTGCTCCGCGCCGGTGAGGGGCGTACCGTCAAGCGCCTGGCGAAGATCGCTGACCAGGTCATGGCCCTGGACGATGAATACGCGGCGCTGACCGATGAGGAACTTAAGGCGAAGACCGCCGAGTTCAAGCAGCGCATCGCCGACGGCGCGAGCCTCGACGACATTTTGCTCGACGCGTTCGCGACTGCCCGTGAGGCGTCGTGGCGCGTGCTGGGACAGAAGCACTACAAGGTGCAGATCATGGGTGGTGCCGCACTGCACTTCGGCAACGTCGCTGAGATGAAGACCGGTGAAGGCAAGACGCTGACGTCGGTGCTGCCGGCGTACCTCAACGCGCTGTCCGGCAAGGGCGTGCACGTGGTCACCGTGAACGACTACCTGGCTAAGCGTGACGCCGAGATGATGGGTCGTGTGCACCACTTCCTCGGCCTGGAGGTGGGCGTGATTCTGTCGGAGATGCGTCCGGCGGAGCGCAAGAAGGCGTACGACGCTGACATCACCTACGGCACCAACAACGAGTTGGGCTTTGACTACTTGCGTGACAACATGACGCGTTCGGTCAACGAAATTGTGCAGCGTGGCCATAACTTTGCGATTGTGGATGAGGTTGACTCGATTCTTATCGACGAAGCCCGTACCCCACTGATCATCTCCGGCCCGGTCGATGGGTCCAGCCAGTTCTACTCGGTGTTCGCACAGCTTGCGCCGCGTATGCGTGAGGGCATCCACTACGAGGTGGATCACCGCAAGCGCACCGTCGGTATTTCCGAGGAGGGCGTGGAGTACGTCGAGGACCAGTTGGGCATTGACAACCTGTACGCGCCTGAGCACTCCCAGTTGGTGAGCTACCTCAACAACGCGATCAAGGCCAAGGAGCTCTTCGAGCGCGATAAGGACTACATCATCCGTCAGGGTGAGGTCATGATCGTGGACGGTTTTACCGGCCGTGTGCTCGCTGGCCGTCGCTACAACGAGGGCATGCACCAGGCCATTGAGGCCAAGGAGCAGGTGGAGATCAAGAACGAGAACCAGACGCTGGCCACCGTTACCCTGCAGAACTACTTCCGTCTGTACGACAAGCTCTCGGGTATGACCGGTACCGCTGAGACTGAGGCGGCCGAGCTGCACCAGATTTACAAGATGGACGTTGTGCAGATCCCGCCGAACCGTCCGAACCAGCGTGTGGACCGCGACGACCTGATCTACAAGACGCAGGAAGCAAAGTTCGCGGCCGTTGCGGAGGACATTGCGGAGCACGCGGAGAAGGGCCAGCCGGTGCTGGTCGGTACCACCTCGGTGGAGCGTTCCGAGTACCTGTCGCAGCTGCTGACCCGCAAGGGTGTTGCCCACAACGTGCTCAACGCGAAGCACCACGAGGAAGAAGGCCGCATCATCGCTGAGGCTGGCCTGCCGGGCAAAGTGACCGTTTCCACCAACATGGCTGGTCGCGGTACCGATATCGTGCTGGGTGGCAACCCGGAAATTCTCTTGGATGCGAAGTTGCAGGAGCAGGGCCTCGACCCGTTTGAGGACGAGGAGCGCTACCAGGAGGCGTGGAACGATCAACTGCCGAAGGCGAAGGAACGTTCCAAGAAGCTTGGTGATGAAGTCCGTGAGGCCGGCGGCCTGTACGTGATTGGTACGGAGCGTCACGAGTCGCGTCGTATCGACAACCAGCTCCGTGGCCGTTCCGGCCGTCAGGGTGACCCGGGCGAGACCCGTTTCTATCTGTCCATGCGCGATGAGTTGATGGTTCGCTTCGTGGGTCAGACCATGGAGAACATGATGAACCGCCTCAACGTTCCGGACGATGTGCCGATCGAGGCGAAGATGGTGTCCAACGCCATCAAGGGCGCACAGTCGCAGGTTGAGAACCAGAACTTTGAGATGCGTAAGAACGTGCTCAAGTACGACGAGGTGCTCAACGAACAGCGCAAGGTGGTCTACGGCGAGCGTCAGGAGATCCTGGCGTCGAAGGACATCAAGGACCAGGTGCGTCGCATGATCGAGTCCACTATCACTGCGTACGTCGATGCGGAGACCGCGGAAGGCTACGTGGAGGACTGGAACCTCGAGGAACTCTGGCACGCACTCGAGTCCCTGTACGGCCCGTCCGTGACGCCGCAGGAACTCATCGATGGTGACGAGTACGGTCGTCCGGGTGAGCTGACCTCGGCACAGTTGCGCCAGGCGCTTCTCGACGACGCCAACGCCCTCTACGACAACCTCGAAGAGAACATCTCTGCGATCGGCGGCGAAGAGCAGATGCGCAACCTGGAGCGCATGGTGATCCTGCCGATCATCGATACGAAGTGGCGCGAGCACCTCTACGAGATGGACTACCTCAAGGAAGGTATTGGCCTGCGTGCGATGGCGCAGCGCGACCCGCTGGTGGAGTACCAGAAGGAGGGTGGCGACATGTTCAACGCCATGAACGAGGCGATCCAGGAAGAGACCGTGCGCCAGCTGTTTGCCATGCGTAAGCAGTTTGAGACCCAGCCAGCCCAGGCTGCTGAGGGCGAGACTGACGGCGGCACCGCCACCGTCTAAAACCGCCGCTGACCCACTGTTTGGGGCCACTGTTTGGGGCCACTGTTTGGGCCAGTGCGGTCTCACACTGAGGGCAACGCCCTGGTGAGGGCGTGAGGAGCCGTCTGCGACGTGTTGCGCGCAGGCGGCTCCAGTATTTTGAACGACTGCAGTTTGCCGTCCGCCATCTTCGCGGCAAAGGCGAGGCGTCGCCCGCCTTTCTCCACGGTGCCGTAGAACTCGCCGGCCTCACCAGAGTGGCAGGTGATCACCCGGACGTGCTGGGTGGGCAGGACTGCGGTGTTGCGGGTGTGGGCGCGGAGTTGGAGCTGGGCTCGTCGATACGCACGGATGTGTGTGCGCACCGACGTACTGAACCGCGAGGCTGTCATGACAGTCGGGTCGTAGCCTCCGAACGCAGCGCTGATGGCCTGGCGCACGAGAGGGTCGACGCGTTGATTGGTCTGTGGTGTGGCGCTGAGCGCCACGTCCGGCTCGAGCACCGACGGCGCCGGTTTCGGCGCGGGCGTGCGGCGCTCAGGTGCGAGGAGTTGAATGTGCTGGTGGCCGGGAACGCTGTAGTACCTGGTTGCGGGCATGTGGGAATCCTCCGTCACGGGAGGGGGTGGGCGCGGCGCGGGGTAGGTATCATTGTTCACGATTGGCGCAATGAAATAAAGAGTGTGCGCACTAAAATACGCATCACGTACGCGAAATACGCAGCTAACGAAAGCTAACGAAAGAAGGCCGAAGTGCAGGGTTTGATCATCGACTACGCAGGTGTGCTGGACACGGGCGCTGAAGACCAGAGCCGCTGGAAGACCCTCATCGAGGAAGCCAAGAAGAAGGACGTCTCCGTGGCCATCCTGTCCAACGAGGCAGCTGAGGGCGAGATTGCGGACGCGATCCGCGAGTGGGAGTTCAAGGGCGTTGTCGACGCGGTTGTGCTCTCCGGCGAGATCGGTGTGGAAAAACCGGAGCGTGCAGCGTTCCAGGCGGCAGCCGACGCGATCGGCCTGGATATGAACGAGTGCGTGATGATCGACGATGACATCATGAACATCCGCGCCGCAGTGGAATACAACCTCATCGGCATCCTGCACACCGCGCTGGACCGCACTGCGGTAGAGATCCAGTCCCTGTTCGACATTGAGGGCGAGTTCTAGTGCGCGTCTACATCCCGGCAACGTTTGGCATGCTGCAAGCGCTGCAGGACAACGGTCTGTTGCATGCGCGCAGCGGGTGGGGTTTTTCTGCGACGAAGGCGTTGCAGGAATTCTTCACCTCGGGCGATCTCGAAGAGATCGAAGATGTGGCGTTCGATGACGCGGCGTTGGCGTCGCTACGCCTGCTCGCCATTGGGGACGAGGAGCGCTTCCCGCACCGCCGCGTGGTCATCTCCGTGGACGTGGACGCGACTGAAGCGCCCGATATGGGCGAGTCTGTGGTGAAACTGTCCGGCCCGGTGAATCTTGAGGACGTCGCGGCGATCCACGTGGACATCAAGGAATCCGAAGAAGCCACCGCGAAGGCCATCGAGGTGGTTGATGCCGCGGATCTTGGCGACGAAGACGCGGAGCTGACCGTCGGCGACGCCCAAGACAACTACATGGCGTTCTATCACCCAGACGAGTTAGCGTTCCTCCTCGAGCTGCTTTAACTCCCACTCGTTATTGCTGTGTAGAGCCTCCAGCAGGTGGCGCACAGCCAGCGCGCGGCGCCCGATGGGGGATTCAGCGTCGAGCGTGTCCCAGGCACACTCCGGGTCCGCAGGCGGACCCAAGTGGGTGCAGCCGCGGGAGCAGCCTTCGGCGGCCTCGGCGAGATCGGGGAAGACCTGCACGATTTGTTCCGGGGCGACGTGTGCGAGGCCGAAGGAGCGGATACCGGGGGTGTCGATAATCCAGCCACCGCCGGGTACCTCCAACGCCACGGACTGGGTGGAGGTGTGGCGGCCCTTGCCCACGCCGGAGACCTCGCCAGTTTCGCGGTCCGCGTCCGGGACGATGCGGTTGACCAGGGTGGATTTGCCCACTCCGGAATGGCCGATCAGCGCAGAAACGCGGTCGTGGATGTGTGTGAGCAGTTCCGCGATGTCGTCGTCGACGCCGGTGCGCAGCACCTCCACACCAAGGTCAGCGAGTTCACGCTCGAAATCGGTAGGGTCGGCCAAATCAGACTTGGTCACGCACACCACCGGGGTCACGCCGCCGACAAACGCGGCGACTAAGGCGCGCTCCACAAACCCGGTACGCGGTGGGGGATCGGCGGCGGCAACCACGATGAGCAACAGCTCAGCGTTGGCGACGATGATGCGCTCGTACGGGTCCGTATCGTCAGCCGTGCGGCGCAGGACAGAGGAACGCTCCTCGCGCTTCACAATGCGCGCCAGCGTGTCCTTTGCGCCGGAGGTGTCACCGACGACGCCGACACGGTCGCCGACCTCGATCGAGGTGCGCTTCAGGTCCCGGGCGCGGGTGCATTGCAGGCGCGTGGCGTCGTCGTCAAGCACGACGCCCCAACGCCCACGATCCTTAGCCACGACCAAACCGAACTTGGCATTATCGTGCGACGGACGGTTCTTCGAGCGTGGCCGTGAGCCCTTGCCGGGGCGGACGCGGACGTCGGATTCGTCGTAATCGGAAAACTTGCGGCGCATTACTTGGAAACCATCTCCAACCACATGTCCTCAAACCCAGGAAGCGTCTTCGCGGTGGTTGCAATGTTTTCCACCTGGACGCCCTCCACAACCAGACCGATGATGGCGCCGGCGGTGGCCATGCGGTGATCGTCGTAGGAACGCCACGTCCCGCCATGCATCTCGGTCGGAGTGATACGCAGGCCGTCGCCGAGTTCCTCGCAGTTGCCGCCGACGTTGTTGATCTCGTTGGTCAGCGCCGCCAGGCGATCCGTCTCGTGGCCGCGCAGGTGCGCAATGCCAGTTAGCTCGCTCGGGGTGGAGGCGCACGCCGCGATGACGGCGACGGTGGGGGCCAACTCGCCGATGTCGCTCATGTCGAGTCGAATGCCCTTTAGCGTGCCAGGCTTCGGGCCGCGCACGCGCAGGGTCTGGGTGGAGCCGTCGGCGATGAGTTCGACCTCGCAGCCCATGCGCTCCAAGACGGTACGGATCACTGCACCCGGCTGGGTGGTGCGCAGCGGCCAGTTCGGGATACGCACCTCGCCGCCAGTGACAGCTGCCGCGGCGAGGAAGGGTGCTGCGTTGGACAGGTCGGGCTCGATCACCCAGTTAGTGCCGCGGATCGGCTGCGGGTCAACGTCCCAGGTGTCACGGGTACCGGTGACCTTCACGCCAGCCTCTGCGAGCATGGCCACCGTCATCTCAATGTGCGGCATCGACGGCAACATGCCACCCGTGTGGCGGATGGACACGCCACGCTCGAACCGGGGCGCAGACAGAAGCAGGCCCGATACGAACTGGGAGGAACCAGAAGCGTCAATCTCCACCGGGCCGCCGTCAGCCTTGCCGGTGCCGTGGACGGTAAACGGCATCCCGTCACCCGCAACGGACACGCCGAGGGTGCGAAGGGCGTCGAGGATAACCGCGATGGGGCGGTTGCGGGCGTGGGGGTCGCCGTCGAAAAGCACAGGCCCCTGCGCAAACGCCGCAACCGGCGGCACAAACCGCATCACGGTGCCAGCAAGACCGCAATCAACCTCCGCGCCGCGCAACTCGCCCGGGGTCACACGGATGACGTCGCGGTCGTGCTCGAAGCCGGTGCCCATGGACGCCAGTGCGGCCTCCATAAGATCCGTATCGCGCGAGCGCAGCGCCCCAGTCATCGTCGACGGACCAGCGGCAAGTGCCGCCAGCACGTAGGCGCGGTTAGTCATGGACTTTGACCCCGGCACCCGCTGCGTGTGGGTGATCGGGGCCGGATGGAACGGTGCGGGCCACATGTTCGTCATGAACGTCATAATAATGGAGCGCATGTGCGGACGATTCGTTCTTTTCACTACTGGCGACGAGCTCCTCTCCGAGGTAGCCACCCTGCCCGGCATCAACCACGTCGAAGCGCCCGACGGCACCCCGCCGCCGCGCTACAACATCGCGCCGACAAACCAGGTGCCACTCATCCGGATCGCAGAGCAGGCTGCGCGTATCGACGCCGCCCGCTGGGGTCTCCTCCCAACCTGGAAGAAAGACGACACCGGCATGCCTCTGTTCAACGCACGCGGAGAGACGGTGGCGGAGAAGCCCTCGTTCCGCAGCGCGTTCAAGGCGCGGCGCGGGCTGATGGTGCTCGACGGCTACTACGAGTGGAAGCAAACCGAATCCGGCAAGCAGCCCTACTACGTGCGCCCTGCAGAGGGCTTGCTGTACGCGGCGGCACTGTGGGAGACCGGGCTGGACCGGCTATCCACCACGATGATCACCACCGACGCCACCGACAACATGGCCTGGCTCCACCACCGCCTACCGCTCTTTCTGCGTGACGACGAAATCCGCCAGTGGGTCGACGGCACCCCAGAGGAAGCGTTAGAACTTGTGCACCCCTCGCGCGTGGCCGACACGTTGCAGTGGAACGAGGCCGCAAAGGAAGTAGGCAACGTGCGCAACGACTACGCGGAGTTGATCTCGGGCTAGTCCAGGGCTATTCAGTCCCGATAGGCGCGAACTTCGCGTTGGTCAGCTCCGCCAGGTCGGTAGGCGACAGCGCAATAGAAAGGCCCCGTTGGCCGGCGGAGACGGTGATGGTTTCGAGGTCGGCGACGGAGTCGTCGATAAGCGTAGGCATGCGCTTGGTGGTGCCCAGCGGGGAGATCCCGCCCACGACATAGCCGGTCGCACGCTGCGCCTGAGCAGGATCGGTCATCTCCGCACGCTTCCAACCCAGCGCTTTCGCCGCCGCCTTGAGCGAAAGGTGGCCGGCGACGGGCACGCAACAGATCGCCATGTCGCGTTCGTGATGGATCACCAAAGTCTTCAGCACCGTGTGGGGGTCACGGCCCAACTCAGCAGCAGAATGTGCGCCGAAATGATCCTTGCTCGGGGTGTATTCGAGCACCTCATGAGGGGTTTGAGAAAGGGCGCTCAGTGCGCGAGTCTTAGCAGCCATGGGGCGATTTTAGCGCTGACCTACAATAGCGAGCATGCCCGAAACCGAGCTTGATCAAGAAGCAAAGGCACGCTTCGCCGAAGAAGCCATGCCGCTGCTCGACCAACTCTACGGCGGAGCCCTGCGCATGACCCGCAACCCGCAAGACGCCGAAGACCTGGTGCAAGAGACCTACCTCAAGGCGTACAAAAACTTCGACAGCTTCACGCCCGGTACCAATCTCAAGGCGTGGCTGTACCGGATCATGACCAACACCTACATCAACTCGTACCGCAAGAAACAGCGCCGGCCGCTGGAAACCTCCGCGGACGAAGTGACGGATTACCAGTTGTACTCCTCGAGCTCGCACGACTCGACGGGACTGGAATCCGCCGAGGTTGAAGCGCTCAAGGCAATGCCGAACTCGCGGATCTCCGAGGCGCTCAACGCGTTGAACGAGGACTACCGCATGGTGGTCTACTACGCCGATGTTGAAGGGCTGGCGTACAAGGAAATCGCCGATGTGCTGGACATCCCTATGGGCACTGTCATGAGCCGACTGCACCGTGGAAGAAAACAACTGCGCGGCATGTTGAAAGACGTGGCGAAGGAACGAGGCATTGGCCTCGACCACGCGGACATGCAGGACACCGACACTGCGGCGAAGGAGAAGTAATGGCTACGGGACACGGATGCGAAGCGACATACCGCCTGCTGTGCGAACTTTTCGACGAAGAAACTTCCCCACAGCGCCGCGAGGAAATCACCTCCGAGATCGCGCAATGTCCGGAGTGTCGCAGTATTGCCGAGTCTGAACGTGCCGTTCGCGCCATCGTGCGGGATTGCTGCCAGCCAACGAAGGCTCCTGAGCCGCTGCGCGAGCGCATCATCACCACCATCTCCTACACCGAGGTCACGTGGCACTAGGGCGCTTTTAGGGGGAGTTCGGGGGCTGGTTGTTGCGGCCTTTCTCATCGTCTAGCTGGGCTTGTGATGTTGCTAGACGATCTCGTTTCGGCCTCTGTGTTTGCCCTGGTGGTGTTGGGGTTGTTTGTCGTTATGGGGCTGATCGTCTAGCTGGTGTTTCGGGGTGCTAGACGATGAGCGTTGGGGTGGTGGACTGGTGTGTTCGTGGGGTTGAAACACGGTGTTTTCGTGTCTTGAAGGCTGTTATTACGTGTGCGCTCGGAAAACGGGGGTAATTTCCGGGGGTAAGCAGGTGGTGCGGATTGCTGAACAATCCGCACGTCACACCCATTTCGAGCCGTTTTCACAGTCGTTGAACAATCCTCCCGACCATTTCCGGGTCGTTTTGAAGTGCTGTTCCGGCATTTCCCCAGGTCGCGATTCAAACGGGCGGGTGTTGGCTGAAAATACCCTTAAAGCGCATACTATGCATGCATAAAGATTGTTCAACGAAGTGCACCCAAGGCAAAACAGATCGTTCAACAACCCTTCTAATCGGTGGTGCTTGTGGGTTGGATTGGTGAAC
>NZ_KV787968.1:0-3224 GCF_001807155.1 Corynebacterium sp. HMSC05C01
GTGCTGAGTGCGCGTAGTTGGTAGGGGTATTCCGAAACGGTGGTAGGGCTGGATTCCGGGTAGTTGGTAGGGCCCCGCGACGGGTTGGGGCTGCTGCTCGTCGCGGGGCCTGTTGATGGTGGTGTGTTACTCGGTTTCTAGTTGGGTGGCTAGGAAGTGGCGCATGTCGTATTCACCGAGTTCGACGCGTTGGCCGGTGTTGAGTCTGCTGACGAGGGAGTCAGCTGCGACTGGGTCGGGAAGTTTTTGTACCCAGTATGCGGCAGTGGTTTGGGAAACGATGATCGTCGGCAGCCTGCCATCGCGGTCGAATATGATCTTCGTTAGGTCTTCTTGCCCGCGTTGGTTGATTCCAATGGTCAGGAAATCATCAAGGATGAGCACGTCAGTGTTTTGTAGCCTGCGCATCTTGGTTACGTAACGCTCATCTGTCGGCGGGAAGGCCGCTAATTCATCTACAAGCTGGTCGAGCCGGTAGTACGCAACGCTGTATTCAGCCTGGCATGCAGCAACTCCGATGGCGCAGGCGATGTATGTCTTGCCTGCCCCTGTTGGGGCTAGGAGGTGGACGTTTCCGGGGTTTTCACGCCAGGGTGTTGCAGCGATGCGTTTGAGTTGACGAAGGTTCAGGCCGCGTTCTTCGACGTTTATCAGCTCGGCAAGTGTTGCACCTGGGTACCGGAACTTTGCTTGGGTGATGGCTTTGGTGATGTTTTGCGCGCGACGTTTGTGGGCGGTTTCTTCCACGGCTTTGAGAAATATCTCTTCAGGCAACTCGGTGTTTGCTTCATCTGCACTGGCAAGTGCGAAGAAGGTATCAGCGAAGGTTGAAAGCCGCAGCTTGCGCAGCGTTGCACGGATGTCATCGTCAAGATGGATCGTGGTCATGATGGGTTAGTCCTCCTGCTTCTGGGTGTCGTAGTAGCTTGCAGGGCGCAGGAACACTGCTTCTGGCATTGCGGCGATATCGACTACCCGAGCCTGGCCTGTTTGTGGTGTTGGGGTGTTGGCTTCGGCGTTACCGTTGCGGGCGATGTCGGCCTGGATGCGGGAGATGACCTGCAGATTCGGCGCGAGGTTGTGGTCGATGATTTGCTGGCACGCTGGTTCAAGTGTGGTTTTGTTGTGCTTGTTCCCGAGCTTGACCAACACGTTGCGGGCTGTGCGTAAACCGCGTGGCAGGGCTTGGGCGTTGTGCTCAAGGATCATGGCGATGACCTTGCTGGTTGCGGGCCCAAACGACGATGCTCTGGCGTAGAGCTCATCGCGAGTTAGCGGTTTGACCCCAGTAATCTCTTTGTCTGGGGTATGCGCAGGGTCTGTGCAATAGCGGTACTTAAACCCGTGCATACGCGGGTGTTCGGCCACGAGGCTATCGCCGTTGAAGATGCTGACCAGGCTGTTGGTCAGCCGTGCGCGCAAAGTCTTGCCGATGTATTGAAACGGCACGGAGTAGTACTGGTAGTCACAACAGATGTGCCAATTGCGATCGACTTTGACGCTGCGCCAGGACACTTCCGTAAATGGGGTGTCAGGAAGGTTGCGCATCATGGGTGCTTCATCGATGTCAAACAGCTCACGACGAGTAAACCCATGCGCATTGGGCATGGTTGTGTTGATGTCTTCGAGGCGCTCAGCGATCGCTTCGTTGAGCTCTTCAAGGCTATAGAACTCAACCCCATCGAAATAGCCAAGGATACGCGTATAGACAAGTTGGACGGCACGCTCAACTGCGGCTTTATCGCGGGGTTTTCCCGGACGTGCTGGTACAAGCAAGATGTCATAGTAGTCAGCAAAGTCCGCATAGCGCTGTTGGATGCGTCGTGCGGGTTTGTTCTTCGCCGGGCGATACGTTGCAGTCGGCGCGTTATCAGGAACGATGATGCCGGGGCGTTTCCCGAGGTAGTTTAGGGCTTTGACGTGGCAGTCAATCCAGGCGTCCATCTTCTCATTCGCCGTAGCAACCACAAATAACAAAGAAGAGTAGGGACAGACAGCCACAAATAGGCAAGCTTTCATCCCTACCTCACCGGTGGCTTGGTCGATGATGCGGACTTTGTCGCCCGCCCAGTCGACGTAGAGCTCTTGGCCTGGTTCATGCTCGATAATCGAGGTCATGCCGGTAGCCCGGATGTAGTCACGCAGGTGTTCACAGAACTGGGAGTACTGGTACTTCGATTCACCTGCGGCGCACGGGGAAGCGACATAGTCCATCCACAGCTTATGGCGCGTGAGGTGCTTGTTGTTCGCCAGCTTCTTCGCGAGTTTTTCGAAGTCAGGTCGGTCATAGCGCAAACGCCGACTCGTTCGCTGATCGCTAAAGTGCGTATCGAAGAACTCTGGATCCAGCTGAGCGAACGAAGACTGCGTGATTGCGTGGTCAGCAATCACTGCTTTGACTTTGGCGATATCCCTGTTGGAGCACTCCAAGGCAGCAGAGATGGCTGCATAACTCGCTCCGGTCAAACACATCGCCATGATGTCTTTGAAGTTGGCCATAAAAGGCCCTCCTTGCGGTCAGAAAGTGGTGACACACCGGCACAGATTGCGCCGACGTCACCTACAAAAATGACCGAAAAAGAAGACCCCTACCACCTATCCGGAAAACCCCTACCAACTACGCGGATTGCCCCTACCAACTACACGGAAACGGCACTAGGGTTAGTTCCAAGACTAACGGAACAGAACCGTCACTGCCTCTGGAGATCACTGAACAGTTGGGGGCGATCTCAGGACAAAAGGTGGGCTATGCCCGGGTGAGTTCGAAAGATCAGAACCTTGATCGTCAGATTGAACAACTCAAGGCAGAGAAGGTCTTCACCTATTACACGGATAAGGCCAGTGGTGGATCGCGTGAGCGCCCTGGACTTGATGAAGCAATGCGATATGTCCGTGCAGGAGATCAGCTTGTCGTCACGTCGATGGATCGGTGCGCGCGTTCACTGACGGATCTGTACGCCATTGTTGACGAGCTAGTCAGCAAAGGAGTGTCGGTGAAGTTCCTCAAGGAGGGACAGACCTACTCAAAAGACTCCACCCCGATCGCCAAGCTGATGCTAGGGCTGTTGGGTTTTGTTCAGTTGGGTAAGGCCGTGAAAGAGCTGGATCAACACCGTGAAATAGTTGAAAAAAATAACCCCGCAGGTTTCCCTGCGGGGTGTCGTTGTTAGAACGGTGCTTCGTCGTTGTCGGCGTCAGCGCCAGCCAGGGCGGCGTTCGCCGCC
>NZ_KV787969.1:0-84887 GCF_001807155.1 Corynebacterium sp. HMSC05C01
AACAACACCAGCACACCCAACAACCACAACTTACAAAGTCACGGCCGTCAAAGCGGCGGAACCAGAGACTACAACACAACGTAAACCAAAGTCAAACCCAAGTTCAACAACCGTTTACCTTGCACAGCAACCTCATGAAATTAACTTGTTCCCTCTCGCCAGCCCCTCAAGGCCGCTCGAAGCAACGGATGAAGATATAACCACGAACTCACAAACAACACAAACACCCAGGCAGATGGTGGTTTCTGCCTGGGTGGTGTCGTCGATAAGCAGTTGCTTATGCGCGCTTAGCGCCTGCGAAGTTCTTCTTGCCTCGGCGCAGGACCAGCCATGTGCCGTGGAGGAAATCCTGGTCAGACGGCGCCCACGCCTCGTCTTCGACGCGCTCGTTGTTCACGTACACGCCACCTTCCTTGATGGAGCGGCGCGCTGCACCCTTCGACTCTGCAAGACCAGCACCGACGAGAAGCTCCACGATATCCGTGGTTTCGCCGGCTGGGATCTCAAAGACAGAGGTTTCAGAGACTGCCGATGCGAGGGTCTTCTCGTCGAGGTCAGTAAGTTCTGCGCGACCGAACAGAGCTTGCGATGCGAGTTCGACAGCCTCACGGGCTTCCTTGCCGTGGACCAGATCGGTCATCTCCTGCGCCAAGCGACGCTGGGCTTCACGCTTGAATGGGCGCTCCGCCACTTCGGTCTCCAGGCGGTTGAGCTCTTCCTGGTCAAGGAAGGTGAACCAACGCAGGTAACGGATGACATCGGCGTCCGCAGTGTTTACGAAGTACTGGTACCAGGTGTACGGACTGGTCATCTCGGGATCCAGCCACAGCGAGCCGCCACCAGTGGACTTGCCGAACTTCTTACCTTCGGAATCCGTCACCAGCGGAACAGTCAACGCGTGAACCTGCTCGCCGTCCATACGACGATTCAGGTCAACGCCCGCAACGAGGTTGCCCCACTGATCGCCGCCGCCAACCTGCAGCACGCAATTGTGGTTGCGGCGCAGCTGCACGTAGTCATTCGCCTGCAGCAGCATGTAGGAAAACTCGGTGTAAGAAATGCCGTCGTTCTCCAGACGACGCTTCACCGTGTCGCGGCCGAGCATCGTGGACAGCGAGAAGTGCTTGCCCACATCACGCAGGAACTCGATAACGCCAAGGTCTTTAATCCAGTCGTTGTTGTTGACCAGGCGTGCTGCATTGTCGCCATCAAAGTGCACGAAGCGCTTGAGCTGGCCGCTGATCCGGTCCGCCCAATCACGGACGGTGTCCGCGGAGTTCATAGAACGCTCCCCCACATCGCGGGGGTCACCGATCATGCCGGTAGCGCCACCAGCAAGCACGATCGGTGTGTGGCCTGCTTCTTGGAAGCGGCGCAGCATGAGCAGCGGAACGAGGTGGCCGGCGTGCAGCGAGGGACCAGTCGGGTCGAAGCCGCAGTACAGCACGATCGGCTGCTCGGTTTCCTTCCGCAGTGCGTCGAGGTCCGTGGACTGGTTGATCAGCCCGCGCCACTCAAGCTCATCAATGATGTTTTTGCTCATTGGGTTTTTCTCCGTCTTCTACTTTGCCGAGATGTATGGCTCTGCTTCGTCGATGAGCAGAACTGGGATGCCGTCGTCAATGCGATAGGCAATGCCGAGGCGTTCGTTGACCAGCAGCTCCCGCTCTTGGTCATACTCCAGCGTTCCCTTGTCTTTGGGACACGCGAGGACGTTAAGAAGCTTCGGATCCAGACTCATGCTTTCGGATCGTACCCGCTGCCTCCGTGGTAGCTGTCGTCGAGTCCGGGCAACTCACCGAGCTCTTGACGCAGGAACTGCGCTTGTGAATCCATGGCGCGCAGATTGTCGTCCAAAATCCCCTGCTGCACCCGCTCAGCAGCGCGAGTGAGCGTGGTTAAAGAGTCCACAACCACGCTCACCGCAGACTTGTCTCGGTACTGAGGGGCATCAAGGTACGTATCGACGACCTCCGGGTAGTACACATTGACTACATTCCACATCGTCTGCCGGTGCTTAGGCGTCGGCTCGAGGTGTTCCCACTCGGACAATACGAACTTGGAGGCTTTTTCAAACGCTCGCGCCTGCATCATCACCTGACGTGGTGGCTTCGCCGATTCCAACCGATCAGTCGTTTGCCGCAGCGCATTCTCGAGAACTTGCGACGTGGGCAGGGTTGGTGCTGCTGGAAGTTCCTTGGTTTTCCGGGACGGCGCAAGAGCCGCGCCGGCGCCATACGCGGCCGCCGCGGCGACCGGCCAGAACAGTCCGATACCTACCGCAATATGAACCACAACCACGAGGGTGGCCAGCACCAACCCAAGCTGGTTCTTGGGTGAGGCGAAATACCGGGCTGCTTTTCCCGCAGACGAATTATTGGAATCCACGAATCTCCTTAAAGGCAGCCGCCAGGTCGCCACCAAGCGCGTCAAACACCTCACCACCGGTGAGATCTGCAAGTGCTTGCATCTCTATCGCATTAGCATCGCCGTACAAGATAACGAACACAGGCACGTTGCGCAGCTGTTCTGGCAATGCTTCATACTGCCTCTTGAATTCGACATAGTCTGGGGCAACGGTGCTTTCGCCGTCACTCAGCAGGACTATCGACGGAATACCTCCGTTCGGGTCCGTATTCCTCAATGCCTTCAGCAGGGTCTGATACACCGCGGTTCCGCCCTCAGCCTGGAGACCATCGACGAAGTCAGATAGTTGTTCAGCAGACTTCGGGTCTTCCCGGGAGAAGCGAACTGTCAACGGTTCGTGTGGTGCGAAATCAAAGGCTTGCAACGTGACGGTTTCCCGGTCGCGTAGGGAGACGTCACCGGTGAGTGTTGAAGCGGATCCGTCGATAAGCGAGTGCATGATGCTTTTCAGCGACGCCAACCGCTGCCCTTCCATCGACCCGGAAGTATCTAGCACAAACGTTGTTCGGCCTGGTTTGCGGTAGGAGTTGTCGTACGCATAAAGCAGCTCATCGACGACTCCCTCGTTGGCTGGGAACGGCAGCTCGATGACGTGTTGGTTGGCTATCTCCACCGGCACGTTATCCACGCCGGTCACAGGCCTGCGATAGGTCTGAGCGATGTCCTCTTGGTGTTCCAGGAGCCAGCGCGACAGCTCTTCTACCCGACCCCGCGCGTCTGCATGCGCAGGGTTAGCCAGTGCCGATAACGGGTAATCTGCGGAAATCACGCCATCGGCGGGGACAACAACCTCAATAGGCACACCTTGGGCCTTTAGCTGGTGAAGTGTTGCTTCGTAGTTGATGATGCCATCGCCTCGGGACGAGTCATTGACAAACGTCTCAGCCAGCCACCCGGAAGAACCGGAAACCATAGATTGCGCTTCGAACATTTCCTTGAGCTGTGGCCCAACGCGCTCCAAGTCAGTAGGGGAAATCGCATCGCCGGTGTCTGCGAGCGCAGTCGCCACCGAGACGAGTGCGGAGAATCCCGAGTTCGAGGCTTGCGGGTTGGTCATCCCGAACGTGAACTTGCCGCTTGCGGCAGCGTCGGCAAACTCGGCCCAGGTGGGCTGCTTGGTGTCCCAGCCGAGGCGCTTTGCGCTGTCCTCCCATACACCGAACGCGACGGGGCTTGTGGCAATCTTTGTCTCACCGTCCAACTTGTCGGAGGCGCCGATCAGGTTGACGTAGCGGTTCGTAGCAAACCATGTGGCATCCACTTCCCCATCGAAACCTCCCTGTTTGAGCGTTTGGGAGTTTTCTAAAGTTCCGCCGGGGAACTGCATGTCGATAGTGAAGCCGAGCTCCTCTGCTGCACGATCAACCAATTCTTCGAGGTCTTTGAGCTCGGTTGCAGCGACAATGGTCAGATCGGCATTACCGCTGGGCCCTGCGCCGGATGTATCAGGAGTATTGGAAGTGCCTTCTTCGAAAGTGCTACACGCGACGAGCACCAGAGACATGAACGCAGCAAGCGCCGCGACGAGGCGATTCATTATTCCTCCTCCTTCACCGGTGCGGGTGCTCCGCCATAGCGTTGACCGACACCGTCGATGAGTTGTTCAAGCCTGTCGTAGGAGGGTGGGTCGATGGAATTGACGTAATCCGCAGGCGCATCGAGCCCTCGATCCTCCATCTCTTGGGCCAGGTTGCCTGAGGTCGCGGGCCGGAATCCGTGGTACGCGGCCAGCCTTTGTAGCTCGGGGTCGTTGGTGAGCAGACGACCGAGTTCTCTACCGCCCTCGCTCACCCCGACGATGCCGTGGTTAGCCAGCACTGTCGGACTGAGTTGCAGCAGCACCATATCGTCGCGGATTCGGGAATTATCTCGCATCTGCTCACCAATGAACTGTGCTTCGTACACCATCACCATCGGTACCGCTCCCATGCCTTGGCTGAGGTAGTCCGCAAAAGGGCCAGAGGATGAGGCTTCGCTGTATCCCTGAGCGGTGAAGAAGGGCGCAATCTCGTCGACAAGAAAACCAACGTCATTGGCGCGATCGGGTTCTCGCTGTGCTACCTCCCACGCCAACAGCGACAGATACATCGCGGCGGAGTTTGAGGTGCGGATATCTGTCGAGCGGATCTGTACATTGCGTGGCGACGGAAACGCGTCCCCGAGGTCGCGCCATCGTTTTCCGGAGCGGGCCAAGTCCATGTACTTGTTCACGTCCAGTGTGTAAGCGCCGTTCTGCTCAGCCACGACTCCCTCAGCTACCAGTAGATCCGCAATCGGCTTCCAGCTCGCTACCGCCATCGGGGAGAAGAACGGGAAATCCACCGAGTAGCCACTGCCCTGTTCGCGCACCTTTTGCGTGGCAGGCCCGGAAGACGGGAAAACGAAATCTTGTGCGGCAATATCCGTGGTGGTAGCTATCTGGCGGGACCCCGCTGTTGTCACGCTGACGCTGTAGCCCAACGCTGCAAGTCTGTCCTTGACCTTGGGGTCTTCAAAGAAAGCCCGCTTTTCAGAGCCGATTACTCCGTGGAGTTGCTGCACGTTGCCCTGAGACTGGCGATTTGATTCAGCGCCACTGTCTTTTTCGTCGCCATCACTGCCAAAGGGAAGAAGCCCCCGGCCTAAAGCGACTGCGGCGATGACCACTGCAATAAAAATGAGGCCAAGCACCACGGAGACTGACCGTCCCCGGGGCTTGGCTTCATAGGTATTTGGCGCATCCATATCCCAATGCTAAAGGGAAACTCTGAACTGCGCTCTGCGAACGTGTATTTACTTCTTCCGTACTGGCTGCTCTGCCCACTGGCGCGCAGCCTTGTTCGCTTCGCGCACACGCTCCCGCTGCTCCACCACACGCGGTTTCGCAGTACCGCCGCGGGTATCGCGGGATGCGACCGCCCCATCGACAGTAAGTACCTCGCGCACTTCGGGGAGCAGACGCTTATCGACGCCCGCTAGCTCCTCATCCGTCAGATCCACGAGATCGACACCACGGGATTCTGCGATGCGAACGCAGGCTCCCGAAGCCTCGTGTGCTTCGCGGAATGGAACGCCCTGGCGCACCATCCATTCGGCAAGGTCGGTGGCCAATGTGAACCCTGCTGGAGCCAGTTCGCGCATGCGGTCTTCGTGGAACGTCAACGTGGAAACCAGTCCAGTGAACGCCGGCAGGAGGATGGAGAGCTGCGTGACCGAGTCGACCAACGGCTCCTTGTCTTCCTGAAGGTCACGGTTGTACGCCAGCGGCATAGCCTTCAGCGTGGCGAGCAAACCGGAAAGGTTACCGATCAAGCGACCAGCCTTGCCGCGGGCAAGTTCCGGAACGTCCGGGTTCTTCTTCTGCGGCATGATCGACGAGCCAGTCGACCACGCGTCATGCAGCGTGACGTAACCGAACTCTGGCGTGGACCACGCGATGATCTCTTCGGCGAAACGAGAGATATCAATCGCAATCTGTGCCAGGACGTACGCGGATTCTGCAGCAAAGTCGCGCGATGAGGTGCCGTCGAGCGAGTTGTCGGTTGCAGAATCGAAACCAAGCTCCTCTGCGATCGCCTCTGGGTCGAGGTGCAGCGACGAACCAGCCAGCGCTCCGGAACCGTACGGCGAGACTGCCAGTCGCTTGTCGGCATCCTTGATCCGGTCCAGGTCACGCAGCAGCGGCTGGGCATGCGCCAACAGCGAGTGCGCAAGCAGGATCGGCTGTGCAGCCTGGAAGTGGGTCTTGCCAGGCATGATCGCGTCTGGGTGGGCTTCCGCCTGTGCGACGATCGCGTCGATCAGATCGCTGACATCGAGTGCGACACCCCGCAGGGCATCGCGCAGCCACATCCGGAACATGGCCGCAACCTGGTCGTTGCGGGAACGTCCAGCACGCAGGCGACCACCGATCTCGGGCCCGACACGGTCGATGAGTCCACGCTCCATCGCACCATGGACATCCTCATCGGTCGGCAACGGACCGAACGAGCCGTCGGCAACGTCGCGGCCGAGTTGGTCCAGGCCGTCGAGCATGACGGCGAGGTCGTCGTCGCTAAGCAAACCTGCCTTGTTCAGCACCTTCGCGTGTGCCTTGGATGCGAGCACATCGTATGGCGCAAGCACCCAGTCAAAATGGGTAGACACGGACAGGGCGAACATGGCTTCCGACGGGCCGCCGGAAAAACGACCGCCCCAGAGCGCACCTTCGTTTGTCTTGTGCTGCTCCATTTACTTGCCGGCCTCGCGGTCGCGCTTGTTCGCGATCTGGGAGGACAGACCGTGCAAACGCACGAAGCCCTTGGCCAGGGTCTGGTCGAAGGTATCGCCGGTGTCGTAGGTAGCCAGGTTGAAGTCGTACAGCGAGTGGTTGGAACGACGGCCGTTGACCGTGATCTGGCCAGCGTGCAGGACCATGCGGATATCGCCGGTGACGTGCTCCTGGGTGGACTCGATGAACGCATCCAGGGAGCGCTTCAGCGGGCCGAACCAGAGGCCGTCGTAAACCTCCTCGGACCAGCGTGCATCGATAAGACGCTTGTAGCGAGCCAGCTCGCGCTCAACGGTGACGTCCTCAAGAGCCTTGTGAGCGGTGATCAGCGCGACGGCGCCCGGCGCTTCGTAGACCTCGCGGGACTTGATGCCAACCAGACGGTCCTCAACCATGTCGAGACGGCCAACACCCTGGGCACCTGCGCGACGGTTCATCTCTTCGATTGCTTCGAGGACCGTGACCTTACGGCCGTCGATGGCCACCGGCTTGCCGGACTCGAAGGAGATGATGACCTCGTCGGGAGCGTTGCCGAGCGCCGGGTCCTCGGTGTAGGCGTAGAGGTCCTTTGTCGGCGGGTTCCACAGATCCTCAAGGAAGCCGGTCTCAACTGCGCGGCCCCACACGTTCTGGTCGATGGAGAACGGCGACGCGGCAGACTGCTCAATCGGCAAGTTCTTGCCCTCTGCGTACTCGATGGCCTTATCGCGGGTCCAGGCATAGTCACGAGCCGGAGCGATGATCTCCAGGTCCGGATCCTGGTTCAGGAATCCGACCTCGAAACGAACCTGGTCGTTGCCCTTGCCGGTGCAGCCGTGGGCGACGTGCGTGCCGCCGTACTTGTGACCAGCCTCAACGAGATGCTTGACAATCAGCGGACGCGAAATCGCGGAAACCAGCGGGTACTCGCCCTGGTACATACCGTTCGCCTTGATGGTGGGCAGGCAATACTCCTCGGCGAACTCATCCTTGGCGTCCACAACAATGGACTCCACTGCACCACAGTCCAATGCGCGCTGGCGCACTGACTCCATGTCCTCGCCGCCCTGTCCAAGGTCGAGGGAGACCGCGATCACTTCACCGCCGGTCATTTCAGCCAGGTACGGGATAGCAACGGACGTGTCCAAACCGCCTGAATATGCAAGAACAACGCGATTAGTCATGGTAGAACGATTCTCCTTCAAAAGATTTCATGAATAGTATGAGGTTACCTGCAGGGTAAAACTTTTTAGTCGCTGCCCCGGGCGTGTCCGCCGAAGAGTTCCACGGCAAGTTCTACGCCGGTGAGCGGTTCGCGTGCAAGAACAAAAATTGTGTCGTCGCCAGCAATGCAGCCGACAACCTGGTCGAGGCCTACGCGGTCAATGTAGCTGGCCAAATACTGCGCCGCACCTGGGGGCGTGCGCAGCAGTGCAAGTTGACCCGAGCCATCCACGGATACGACCAACTCGTCAATCATGCGGCGGAGCTTCTCACGGGGGCCAGTCTGCGCGTTTTCAAAACCATCGGCATCGCCGTTGATCGTGTAGTAGGCACGGCCGCCGCCAGATGGGCGGATCTTCTTCGCACCAAGTTCATCCAAGTCCCTCGACAGGGTCGCCTGCGTAATGTCGATGCCTTCTGCGAGCAGCAGCTCCGACAACTGAATCTGCGAGGAAACACGAGTCTGCTCAAGCAACTCGAGGATCCGTGCTTGGCGTGCGGTACGGGATACAGGTTGGGACATTATTGGTGCTCCAGAAGCCAGGTCAGCAACGCTTTCTGCGCATGTAAACGGTTTTCAGCCTCGTCGAAGACGCGCGACTGCGGGCCATCAATGACCTCCGCGGCGACCTCGTTCCCGCGGTACGCGGGAAGGCAATGCAAGAATATTGCATCGTTTGCCGCGCGCGCCATCAGGTCCGCATCAACCTGGTAGGGCAAGAACGGTGTGCGACGATCCTTGCCGTCCTCTTCCATGCCCATCGAGATCCAAGTGTCGGTGATCACGACGTTCGCGTCTTCAGCAGCTGCAACATCATCAGTCACGGTGACTCGGGCGCCGGTTTCTGCGGCGCGCTTCTCGGCGCGCTCGACAAACTCGGCACGCGGCTGGAATTCCTTGGGCGCGATAACAGTGATGTCCATCCCCGCTGTAGCGAAACCGATCAGGTACGAGTTAGCCATGTTGTTGTCACCATCGCCGAGGTACACCGCTTTCAGCCCCTTCAGGCCAGCGGCGCCTTCCTCGGGGCAGAACTCCTCGATGATGGTTTGCAGGTCCGCCAGGATCTGGCATGGGTGCAGGTCATCGGTAAGTGCATTGACCACAGGAACGGTGGCTGCCTCAGCCATGTCCACAAGGTTCTGGTGATCGTAGGTGCGCCACACAATTGCCTGTACGTAGCGAGACAGTACGGCACCGGTGTCCTGGAAGGATTCGCCCTTGCCCATCTGTGCGTGCCCAGTCTCAGTCACAATCGCCTGGCCGCCAAGTTGCGCAATACCGGCGTCGAATGAGAACCGCGTACGCGTCGAGGTCTTGTCAAACAGTACTGCCACTGAAAGCGGCCCTTCCAACGGCCGGTGCGACAGCGGTGCCTTTTTCAGCTCCGCTGCGAGTGCAAGGACTTCAGCCTGTTCTGCTGGGGTGAGATCGTCGTCTGCGAGAAAATGACGAGCCATTGGTCTAGTTCCTTTCTGCGGCTTGTGCGATTGCGGCTGCGAGACGCTCAACCGCCTGCTGGATCTCGTTGTCGCTAATTACCAGGGGTGGGGTGAGTCGGATGACAGTGTCGGACGGCGCGTTCAGAATGACACCGTGTTCGAGCCCATGCTTGACGACGAGCTTCGCAACCGGTTGCTCCAGCACAACGCCCAGCATGAGTCCCCGGCCGCGCACTTCCGCGACGCCGGGAACGTCCGTGGTTTCGTCGATAAGCACTGCTGCTTTGCGACGAACATCGGCCAGGAACCCATCGTCAATAGTGTCCAGCACCGCGTTGGCCGCAGCACACGCGACGGGGTTGCCACCGAAGGTTGTGCCGTGGCTGCCCGGAGTGAACAGTGTCGCGGCTTTACCGCGGGCGATCGTCGCACCGATGGGCAGTCCCCCGCCGAGACCTTTGGCCATGGTGATGACATCCGGCACGACCCCTGCGTCTTCGAAGGCGAAGAAGGTGCCGGTGCGGCCGACTCCGGTTTGGACCTCGTCGGTGATGAAGAGGATGCCGTGCTCGTCGCAAAGCGAGCGCACCGCCTGCAAGAAGCCCTCGGGCGCCGGGATGATGCCGGTTTCGCCCTGAATCGGCTCCAAGATGATGGCGGCAGTATCGGTAGGGTTCTGCTCAACCAGAGCCGTCAGCGCATCAATGTCGCCATACGGGTAGAACTCCACACCCGCGGGCAATGGCGCGAACGGGGCCTGCTTCTCTGGCTGTCCGGTCAGCGCGAGCGAGCCCATGGTGCGGCCGTGGAAACCATGCTCGGCTGCGAGGATGCGCCCCCGACCAGTGAGACGGGCAAGCTTAAATGCGGCCTCGTTGGCTTCTGCGCCAGAGTTACTGAAAAACACACGGGCGGTCTCGTCGCCGACGCGTGCACGGAGCTTCTCCGCCACCTCGACGACCGGCTTCGAGCCGAAGAGGTTGGACACGTGGCCGAGGGTGGCCACCTGCTGCGACACCGCCTGCACGATGGCTGGGTTGGCATGTCCCAGCGCGTTCACGGCGATGCCTGCGAGCATGTCGATGTACGTTTTCCCGTCGGCATCGGTGACGGTAGCGCCATCGCCAGAGACGAGTTCAACCGGCGGGGCTGGGTACGTGTCTAGCAGTGACTCCGACCAACGTGTAGCGAAGTTGCTCATGCCTCATCCTTCCTAAAGATTGTGCCGTCTGGGTAGTGGGTGCGGTCGTAATCGTCGGGAAGCACCATCGTGCCCACACCACCCATTGTCAGCAGTTCGAGCAGTACCGAGTGGGCCACACGACCATCAATAACGTGCGCCGCTTTCACCCCGCCCTGGACCGCGGTCAGGCAGGCTTCCATCTTCGGGATCATCCCGGTATCAAAGCCAGGCAGCATCTTCTCGAGCTCAGCTGCCTCGATCTTGGACAGCAACGAATCGCGGTTTGGCCAATCGGTGTAGAGCCCCTCCACGTTCGTGAGAACTACGAGGCGTTCCGCGCCGATCGCAGCTGCCAGCGCGCCTGCGGCTTCGTCGGCGTTGATGTTGTAGACCTCGCCGTTTTCGCCAGGAGCGATGCCAGAAACGACCGGGATGCGGCCGGCGTCGATGATGTCCATCACCGCTGCCGGATTCACGTCGGTGATTGTGCCGACAAGCCCGATATCCATAAGCTCGCCATCCACTTCGACCTGGCGGCGCTTGGCCGTGAACAAGCCGGCGTCCTCGCCTGAGGTGCCTACCGCGTACGGGCCGTGGGAGTTGATCTTGCCCAGAAGATCACGACCTACCTGCCCGAACAGCACCATGCGCACGACATCCAGGATTTCCGGCGTGGTGACACGGAACCCGCCGACGAACTCGCCGCCGTCGAGGCCCAAACGCTTGAGCATCGCGCTAATCTGCGGCCCGCCGCCGTGCACGACCACGGGCTTTGCGCCAACGGTGCGAAGAAACACCATGTCTGCGGCGAACGCCGCCTTGAGTTCTTCATCAATCATGGCGTTACCGCCGTACTTCACCACCACAATCTTGTCGCGGTAGTGCTGCAGCCACGGCAGTGCTTCGGCAAGGACGGTGGCGCGCTGTTCACTCGTTAGATTAGGCATCAACTCACCCACCTCCTAGCTCGGGTACGCGGAATTGATCTCGACGTAGGCGTGCGAGAGGTCGGTTGTGCGCACGGTTGCGCTGCCCGCTCCCCCGGTGCCCAGGTCCACAACAACGTCGATGTCGGCTCCGCTCAAGTCAACGTCGCGGGCGCCTGGAGCGCCGGTCGACTGCTCGCATACGGTCTGACCATTGAAGGTCACGGAGATGTTCTCCGCATCCATCTCGGCATCGGCCATGCCTACGGCTGCCAGCACGCGGCCCCAGTTCGGATCGGAGCCGAACATCGCTGTCTTCACCAGGCTGTCGCGGCCGATCGCACGCGCTGCGTTGAGCGCTTGTGCATCGTCGAGCGCCCCTTGGACGGTGATCGCGACACGCTTGGTCACGCCTTCCGCATCCGACTGCATCATCGCCGCTAGCTTCGCGCACGCTTCGTGCACTGCGGCGTTGAGTTCTGCTTGCGTTGGGGTCACGCCACTGGCACCGCTTGCCATTGCGACGACCGTGTCGTTGGTGGAGGTCGAGCCATCAATATCCAACGTGTTGAACGTCGTGGCACAGCCTTGCTCGAGCGCAGCCTGCAACGTGGCGCTGTCAGCTTTTGCGTCGGTGGTGATGCAGACAAGCATCGTCGCCAGCGACGGCGCCATCATGCCGGCGCCCTTTCCCATCGCCCCCACAGTCCAGCCGTCACCCTTGACGACGACTTCCTTCGCCACCGTATCTGTCGTCCGAATCGCATCTGCAGCACCCGCCCCATCATCGCCGAGTTGCTTGACGACGACACCGATACCGGCTTCCACCTTGTCCATCGGAAGTGTGTCGCCGATCAGCCCCGTCGAGCAGACCGCAACGTGGGCTGGGTCGACCCCGATGCCTTCTGCGGTAAGACGCTGCATGGCCTTTGCGTCTTCGTATCCTTGTGCGCCGGTACACGCGTTCGCGTTTCCCGAGTTCACAATCAGAGCCTTAATGGTGCCGCCAGCTGCGGCCTCACGGCTCACCTTCACTGGCGCTGCAAACACTTTGTTGCGGGTAAATACGGCTGCGCCGGCGAACTCCGGGCCTTCGTTGACAACCAATGCGAGGTCACGGTTGCCAGACGCCTTGATCCCGGCGCTGATACCTGCAGCGCTAAAGCCCTTCGGTGCGGTTACTCCGGTGGTGGTCATGAATTGTTCGTTTTCCTTTCAACAGGGGTGGAGAGTCGTTGTGAAGTGGCGGTTACGGAGCCACCGCAGCTCGCGATAGTCCTGCCCCTTCGTCCCACCCGAGTGCAAGGTTCATGCATTGCACAGCGGCACCACCAGTGCCCTTGGTCAGGTTGTCGATGGCACTCGTCGCCACCAACTTGCCGGCGTGCTCGTCCACTGCAACCTGCACGGCACACATGTTCGTGCCCACGACATGCTGGGTCTGCGGCTGCGAGCCTGCCGGAAGCAGCCTGACAAACTGTTCTCCCTGGTACGCCTGTTCGTACGCGCTATTTACCGCCTCTGCTGTAATGCCCTGCACCAATGGTGCGGTCACTGTGGTGAGAATCCCACGCGGCAGCGGTGCCAGTACCGGGGTAAAGCTCACGGAAACCCTGGCGCCAGCAACACTCTCGAGATTCTGTTGGATTTCTGGTGTGTGCCGGTGCGTCCCGCCGACGCCATAGGCTTTCAAGGAGCCCATCGTTTCCGCGCCGAGGAGATCCACATTCGCCTTCTTGCCAGCACCTGAGACACCGGAAACGGCGACAATGGTCAGGTCAGGCTCCACGAGCCCAGCCTGGAGTGCTGGCCAGGCCGCAAGCGTTGCCCCAGTGGGGAAACACCCCGGGACAGCGACACGGTTTGCCCCCTGCAGGGCGGCCCGCTGACCCGGCAGTTCGGGAAGCCCGTAAGGCCAAGATCCTGCATGCTCAGAGCCGTAGAAACGCTTCCATTGCTCGGCATCGCGCAACCGAAAATCTGCAGCGCAGTCAATCACGACGACGTCCTCGCCGAGCGCCTGACCGATCTCGGCGGAGTGGCCGTGCGGCAAGCCGAGGAACACAACATCGTGGCCAGCAAGCACATCGATTGTTGTTGGCTCAATGACCCGATCTGCAAGTTCCGGCAGATGCTGCATAAGATCGCCGACCTGCTGGCCAGCGTTCGATGCTCCGGTAAGAGCACCGATCTGAAGCGAACCCGCAAGGTAGGCGGGGTGGCCGAGTAGCAGACGGAGAATCTCACCGCCTGCGTACCCGGTGGCTCCGGCGACCGCAACCTTGATCACACTTTCTGACATAGCGGACAGTGTATCAGTTATGCAGTGCGCCGTAAGTTATTCACGGATTAATATTTACCCGCGCATTTCTGCGCCGAAGCGCTCCTTAGCCAACTCGGCTGCCTTGAGGCGAGCCTCCGAGCCTTCCTCTTCCTTCAGCGTGCGATCGGGCGCACGGAAGGCCAGGCCGAATGCGAGAGACTTCTTGCCCTCGCCGAGGGATTCCGAACGGTAGACGTCGAAAAGCGTTACGTCCTCGACAAGCTCACCTGCGCCCTCAACGAGAGTGCGACGGACGTCTTCAGCCGGAACTTCCTCATCGACGACGAGCGCGATGTCCTGGTGCAACAGCGGGAACGACGACAGGCGCGGCGCCGGAAGACGCTCCTCCAGCGGGATCGCAGTCAGGTCGAGCTCCATCGCGCACGTGCGCGCTGGCAGGTTTAGCTTCTCCAGAATCTGCGGGTGCAGCTCGCCAGCATGGCCAACGACGATACGCTCGCCAGCAGCATCGCGGACAGAGAGTTCCGCACAGCGCCCCGGGTGCCACGGCAGAACCTCGGCAGCGACGATGTCGAGTTCAACACCGCATGCGCGGGCGACGATCTGCGCAGACTGGATCGCGTCCGACCACTCATAGGCGCGCCCATTGCCCCACGGCCCCTCGAGCTCGACGTTGCCGAGCGCCACCGTTGCGGCATGCAGATTCTGCTTTGGCAGCGACTGAATAAGTTCTGCGACAACGTCGTCTGCTGGACGCTGGGTAACGGCCGGCAACGGCGAAACATCCGCGCGCTTCTCAGAGGTCTGTGCAACCGAGTAGAGCGCAATATCGCCACGGCCGCGGGCAACATTGCGGCCTGCTGCCTCGAGCATCGACGGCAGAAGCGTCGTGCCCAAGATGCCGTAGTCAGCATCCAACGGGTTCTGCACCTTCACCGTGTTGCGGCGCGGATCGTCTGCGTCGAGCCCCCACACGTCGAACGTGTCGTTGGCAATAAACGGCGTCGGGATGATCTCCGCGTAGCCGGAGTACGCCAGCGCGTGCGTGACCGCGCGACGGCGACGCTGCAGCGGGCTCAAACCGCGACCACCACGCGGCGTCGGCAGGATCGACGGGATGTCGTCGAGTCCTTCAAGTCGCACAACCTCTTCGACAAGTTCCACCGGAACGGTGATATCGGTACGCCATGTCGGCGGCGTGACCTGAAGGTTCTCACCCTCGCCTGCGATAGTGCAGCCGACCTCCTCAAGACGGCGCACAACCGTATCGCGGGAGTAGTCCACACCGATGAGCTCCGACGGGCGCGAGGCACGCATGGCAATCGGCTCACGCGGTTTAACGTCACCGACAAGCGTACGGCCAGCCTCGATCGAGCCGCCAGCGATCTCGACGAGGAGCGCACAAGCGGCATCCAGAGCGACCTCGACGATGGCGGGGTCAACGCCGCGCTCAAATCGACGAGAGGCCTCCGAGCTCAGCTTCAGGCGACGTGCAGTACGAGCAACAGTCAGCGGATCCCAGGTTGCAGCCTCGAAGTGGACGTTCACGGTGTCGTCGGAAATCTCCGACGTCGTGCCACCCATAACGCCGGCGAGGGACTGGATGCCGTTGTCGTCGCTGATCACCACATCGTCTGCGGTCAGCGTCCGCTCAACGTGGTCGAGCGTTTCAAACTTCTGACCGACCTCAGCATTGTGCACCCGTAAGCCGCCGGAGATCTTGTCGGCGTCGAATGCGTGCATCGGCTGACCAAGCAACAGCATGACGTAGTTAGTCACGTCAGTCGCCGCGTTTACAGAGCGAACACCGCTGAGCATCAGCTCGCGCTGCATCCAGAACGGCGCCTGTGCCTTCGGGTCGATGCCCTTCACAGTGCGCAGGCCGAAGCGCTGCGCCTTCGTCGAGGCCTCAACCTCGACGGGGATGCTCTCGCCTGCCGGCTCCGGAACAGCAGACATATTAACGCCTGCGATCGACGGATCCTGCGCGACATCCTTAAACGCCAGGTCGAAGGCGGATGCGATCTCACGGGTCAGGCCGCGTGCAGACAGCGCGTAGCCACGGTCCGGGGTGACGTTAACCTCGAACACGGTGTCGCCGGAGCCGAGGATCTCGCGAGCGTCATCGCCCGGGGTCGCTGCCCCCTCCTCCAGTGTGATGATGCCTTCGCTCTTTGTAGCCAGGCCAAGTTCTGCTGCGGACGCCATCATGCCGTTCGAAATGTGGTCGTAGGTTTTGCGCGCGGAGATAGCAAAGCCACCTGGCAATACCGCACCCGGAAGCGACACGATGACTAGGTCGCCTTCCTTGAAGTTTCGCGCGCCACAGATGATGCCCTGCAGTTCACCTGTGCCGTTGGCCTGTCCGACATCAACCTGGCAGTAGCGGATGGGCTTCTTAAACCCGGTCAGTTCCTCGATCTCGGCTACTCGGCCAATGACGAGCGGGCCGGTCACCTCAGGCAGCGGCTCGTAGCCCTCGGTCTCAAAACCGACGCGGACAAAACCGGCGTCCAATTCCTCGTCGGAGGGATTGAAGCCCTGGTTGCCTGCCTGATTAAGCAGGCGGGTGATCCAATTCTTGGAAATAAGCATTCTTGGTTCTCCTTTTACGCCTGCACGCCGAACGGAATAGTGAAACGGACATCGCCTTCGACCATGTCGCGCATATCCGACAGGCCATTGCGGAACTGCAGCGTGCGCTCAAGGCCCATGCCGAACGCAAAACCGGTGTACTCCTCCGGGTCGATGCCAACAGCACGCAGCACGTTCGGGTTGACCATGCCGCAGCCGCCCCACTCAATCCAGCCAGCGCCGCCCTTCTTGTTCGGGAACCAAACGTCCACCTCGGCAGACGGTTCGGTAAACGGGAAGTAGTTCGTACGCATACGGGTCTTGGTCTCCGGGCCGAACAGCACCTTAGCCAGGTGGTCGAGCGTACCGCGCAGGTGCGCCATCGTCAGCCCCTTGTCCACAGCGAGACCCTCCACCTGGTGGAACACAGGGGTGTGGGTGGCATCGAGTTCGTCCGTACGGAACACACGGCCCGGGCACGCAATGTAGATCGGCACATCGCGCTCAAGCATCGTTCGCACCTGCACCGGCGACGTGTGTGTACGCATGACCTGCTTGGAGCCTTCTTCGCCGATGTAGAAGGTGTCCTGCAAGGTACGGGCCGGGTGGTCCGGAATGAAGTTCAGCGCGTCGAAGTTGAAGTACTCCGCTTCAACCTCGGGGCCTTCGGCCACTTCCCAACCCATGCCGATGAAGATGTCGGCGATGTGCTCCGACAGCGTAGTGATCGGGTGCATCGCGCCGGCGTAAGCACGTGCGGTAGGCAACGTGACGTCAACCTTTTCCTCACGCAGCTGCTTCTCACGGTGCTCTGCTTCGCGGACCTGGCGCAGCTGGGCATAGACCTTTTCGGCGCGGCCACGCGCCATGTTCACAAAGCGACCAGCGTCCTTACGCTGATCCTTTGGGATAGAGCCCAGCGACTTGCGCGCCTGCATGATTGGGGCCTTCTCCCCCAGGTGCGCGCGATGCGCATCTTCAAGTGCCGCGAGGTCCGCAGCAGCCTCGAACGCAGCAATCGCATCGTCTGCTGCCTGGTTCAGGGCTTCCTCGGTCAGTTCAATATCCGGAAGTTGTGTTGCGTTGTCGGCCACGCTTACGCTCACCCGCGCCTTTCCACAAGTGCTCTGCAGCTCAGGGCGTCTGCAGCGATGTCGGTTCAAAAGCGTCCACCACTTTACCCGTGGAGCCGACACATGAATGCGCCAGGGGCACATGCGGTAGCTGTCAGTGTCGCGACTACCTTTCGTCTGCGTCGAGCGCCTTTGAGGATTCCCAGAGGCACATGGATGCAGCGGTAGCGAGATTCAGCGATTCCGCGCTGCCCTTAATCGGGATGGAGATCCGGTGATCAGCATTGGTGAGAAGCTCATCGCTAAGCCCGTGGGCCTCGTTGCCAAACAGCCACGCTGTTGGGCGTGCAAGCACCTCGTCCGCTTGCGCGAGGGATGTCTCCCCCGACGCCGAGGTTGCCACCGTAGCTAATCCTGCAGAATGCAGCTGCCCAATTACCCGGTGGACATCACGGTCACGTGCCACTGGTACGTGGAACAACGATCCTGCGGTGGAACGCACCACTTTCGGCGACTCTGGATCGACGGTGTCCCCAGCGAAGATGACTGCATCCGCACCCAGCGCATCTACTAGGCGGATGATCGTGCCTGCGTTGCCCGGGTCGTTGGTCTCCACACACACTGCGACTAGACGGGGCCGGCCCTTGAGGATCGACGGCACCGTCCACAGCACCGGCCTACACACCGCGAAAATACCCGTGTTGGTCACCGCGTCGGCGAGGTGCTGAGCAGCTTTGTCGTTGATGGCATGCGTGTAGACATCCATGTAGCCAGCGGCGCGAACGATTTCCTCGAAACGCTCAGCCGCTGCTTCGGTGACAAACAAGTCTGTTGCTGCACCCGTAGCCACCGCCGCTTCCACGGCGTTCTCCCCTTCCGCGAGAAAAGCTTTTGCTTTGCGACGACCCGCCGCGCGTTTCAGCTTCGCAGCGTTGACCACACGCGGGGTGCGCTCAGTAAACGGCTGCTCAAAATCCAATGCCATGGCCGATACCTTACCGCGAACAAAAACCGCCCCGTCCCACCTGGTGTGGTGGGACGGGGCGGTGTGTCGTCGAAAAGCGAAAGCGCTTATGCGGCGTTCTTCGGAGCGTTGACGTCCTCCGGCAGAGCGTTCTTTGCAACCTCGCACAGGGCGGAGAATGCAGCGAAGTCGCTGACAGCGAGCTCGGCGAGGATCTTGCGGTCGACCTCAACCTCAGCCAGCTTCAGGCCGTGGATGAGGCGGTTGTAGGTGATGCCGTTCATGCGTGCACCAGCATTGATGCGCTGGATCCACAGCTTGCGGAACTCACCCTTGCGCTTACGACGGTCGCGGTAAGCGTAGGTCTGGGAGTGCAGCCACTGTTCCTTAGCCTTGCGGTAGAGGCGGGAACGCTGGCCACGGTAGCCCTTCGCGGACTTGAGGATTGCGCGGCGCTTCTTCTTAGCATTGACTGAACGCTTCACACGTGCCATGAGTCAAACTTCCTTTTCTTATCTCGTAATCGGTTGATTGATCGGGCAGTGCTTAGGACATGCCGAGGAGGCGCTTTGCGCGCTTGACGTCAGCCTTAGCGACGTCGGTGGTGCCGGAGAGCTTGCGGCGACGCTTCGAGGAGAGCTTCTCGTTCAGGTGGCGCTTACCAGCCTGCTCGCGGCGCAGCTTGCCCTTGCCGTTGACCTTGATGCGCTTTGCGGTGCCCTTGTGGGTCTTCTGCTTCATGGTGAAAGCCCTTCAGAGTGTCGGTTATTTCAAAACTTACTTTTTGCCCTTGCGAGCCGGTCCGAAGACCATCGTCATGTTGCGGCCGTCCTGCTTCGGGCGGGACTCGACCACACCCAACTCGCCGATATCCTCAGCGAGACGCTCCAGCAGGCGGTAGCCCAGCTCAGGGCGGGACTGCTCGCGACCGCGGAACATGATGGTGACCTTGACCTTGTTGCCCTTCTCCAGGAAGCGCTCAACATTGCCCTTCTTGGTCTGGTAGTCGTGCTCATCGATCTTGGGACGGAACTTCTGTTCCTTGACCACGGTCTGCTGCTGGTTCTTACGGGCCTCGCGGGCCTTCTGATCCTGCTCGTACTTGAACTTGCCGTAGTCCATGATCTTGGCCACAGGCGGCTTAGCGTTCGGCGCCACCTCAACCAAGTCGAGATCCGCTTCGTACGCCAGCTTGCGGGCATCATCCGTACGGACAATGCCGACCTGCTCGCCGGACGGGCCGACAAGGCGAACTTCGGGGACGCGGATTCGATCGTTAATCCGAGCTTCAGCGCTGATGAGAACTCCTAGAGACTTTGAGAAACAATGTTGTTGCCGCTCTGGGTCACATTTGGGGTGATCTCACACGAAAAACCCGCTCACCGGAATCCGGTGGCGGGAGATCGTCCAGGCATGCCAACATGCGGCATACCGTTTGACCCGTATCCAACTGTGCTTTGCAGCAAGCGGCTTGGGGTGGGATTCACTCCTCTTGTGGCCCGCGTACCCGTCAAACGGACACGCTGGGCGGTGCGAAGTGAATAGTACACGCATTACACGCGTGCACCAAATCGAGCTCTCCTACCCTTTTATCAACACATCCTGGAGGAACTCGCCGGTGAAGGACCCTTCGACCTTGGCCACGTCCTCCGGGGTGCCCTGCGCAACCACGGTGCCGCCGCCTGAGCCACCTTCCGGACCCATGTCAATGATCCAGTCAGCGGACTTGATCACATCCAGGTTGTGCTCAATGACCAGCACGGTATTGCCCTTCTCCACCAGCCCGTTGAGCACCAGCATGAGTTTGCGGATGTCTTCGAAGTGCAGGCCGGTGGTCGGCTCGTCGAGAATGTAGATCGTGCGACCGTTAGAACGCTTCTGCAGCTCCGCGGCGAGTTTTACGCGCTGTGCCTCACCGCCGGACAGCGTGGTTGCGCTCTGCCCGAGTCGGACGTAGCCGAGACCGACATCTACCAGCGTTTGCAGGTAGCGGTGGATCGAGGTGATCGGCTCGAAGAACTCGGTTGCCTCGGAGATCGGCATGTCGAGCACCTCGGCGATGTTCTTGCCCTTGTAGCGCACTTCAAGCGTCTCGCGGTTGTAACGTGCACCCTGGCACACTTCGCACGGGACGTAAACGTCCGGCAGGAAGTTCATCTCGATCTTGATCGTGCCGTCGCCACGACAAGCCTCACAGCGGCCGCCCTTGACGTTGAAGGAGAATCGCCCGGCCTTGTAACCTCGAACCTTCGCCTCCTGAGTCTCGGCGAACAGGTTACGAATTTTGTCAAACACGCCCGTGTATGTCGCGGGGTTCGACCGCGGCGTGCGCCCAATCGGGCTCTGGTCCACCTGCACGAGTTTGTCCAGGTGCTCCAGGCCTTCGACCTTCTTCACACGCCCGGGCACTTGGCGCGCACCGTTCAGTTGGTTTTGCAGGGTTTTCGCCAGAATCTGGTTCACCAGCGTCGACTTGCCCGAGCCCGATACACCCGTGACAGCCACAAGTACGCCCAGCGGGATACTCACATCGACGTTGTCTAGGTTGTTCTCGCGGGCACCAACAACCTTGAGCATGCGCTGCTTATCGACGACACGTCGCTGCTCCGGAACCTCAATCTTCTTACGTCCCGCCAGGTAATCACCAGTGAGCGAGTCCTTCGCCTTCAGGATGCCCGCCGGATCTCCCTGGTAGACCACCTCACCGCCATACTCGCCAGCCTTGGGTCCGATATCGACGAGCCAGTCGGCCTCACGGATCGTGTCCTCGTCGTGCTCGACAACAACGAGCGTGTTGCCGAGGTCGCGCAGCTTCTTCAGCGTTGCGATCAGGCGCTGGTTGTCTCGCTGGTGCAGTCCAATGGACGGCTCGTCAAGCACGTACAGGACGCCGGCCAAACCGGAACCGATTTGCGTCGCCAAGCGAATGCGCTGTGCTTCACCACCGGACAGCGTGCTGGCAGAGCGCGCGAGCGTCAGATAGTTCAGGCCGACGTCGAGCAGGAAGTGCAAGCGCGCCTGGATTTCTCGCAGCACTGCGCCAGCAATCATTTCCTCGCGGTAGCCCAACACCAGGTTGTCCAGGTACTCGGACGCATCCTCGATGGACAATTCCGTCAGCCCTGCGATGGACTTCTCCCCGTGCGTCGTTGATGCGAGACGCACTGCGAGGATCTCCGGCTTCAGGCGGGCACCCTTACAGGTCGGGCACGGCACCTCGCGGGTAAACGCAAGGAGGCGCTCTTTTTGCGTATCCGATTCGGCCTGTTCAAGCTTGCGCTCGATGTAGCCCACAATGCCCTCGTAGGCGGCGGTGTAGGAACGTTGACGGCCGAAGCGGTTCTTGTACCGGACGTTGATCTTGGTCGACGAGCCGTGAATCAGGTGTTTTTGCTGCGTCTTGGTCAGCGAGCTCAGCGGCGCGTTCGCATCAAAACCTTCTTCCTTCGCCAGCGCTTCGATGAGTTTGGTGAAGTACTTCTTGTTCGGGCTCGAGTTCCACGGCTGGAACGCGTCAACCGCAGGCGCATCTGGGTCGGGAATAATCAGGTCAACGTCGATCTCCTTGCGCATACCGAGACCGTCGCAGGCCGGGCAAGCGCCGAAAGGCGAGTTGAACGAGAAGGCACGTGGCTCATACTCCTCCACGTTGAGCTTGTGCCCGTTCGGGCAGGCCATCTTCTCGGAGAAGATCTGCACGCGCTCCGGATCGTCGGCGTCAAGATCGACAAAGTCGAACCCTACAAGGCCGTCCGCCAGCTTCAGCGCTGTCTCCACGGAGTCAGTGAGACGCTGCTTTTGGCTCGCCTTGACCATCAAGCGGTCCACCACAACGTCGATGTTGTGCTTGATCTGCTTTTCCAATTTCGGCGGGTCGGTGAGTTGGTAGGTCTCCCCGTCCACGTTCACACGCGCATAACCCTGGGCGGCGAGGTCTGCAAACAGGTCCTGGAACTCACCCTTACGCTTGCGCACGATCGGCGCAAGCACCTGGAATTTCGTGCGCTCTTCGTACTCAAGAATTCGGTCAACGATCTGCTGTGGGGTCTGTCGCTCAATCACAGCGTCACATTCCGGACAGTGGGCGGTACCCGCACGCGAGTACAGCAAACGCAGGTAGTCGTAGATCTCAGTAATCGTGCCTACCGTCGAGCGCGGGTTGCGGTTGGTTGACTTCTGGTCAATGGACACCGCTGGGCTTAACCCATCGATGTAGTCGACGTCGGGCTTGTCCATCTGCCCCAGGAACATGCGGGCATAGGACGACAGCGACTCAACGTAGCGGCGCTGGCCTTCGGCGAAGATGGTATCGAAGGCCAGCGAGGACTTGCCCGAGCCCGACAGTCCGGTGAACACCGCCATTTTGTCGCGGGGCAACTCGACATCTACGCCCTTGAGGTTGTGTTCCCGAGCACCACGCACAATAAGTTTGTCGGCCACGTCTTCGCCTTTCGTCGATTCGTACTCCCAAGAAACTACCAACGTCGCGCGCTATACAAACATTCCTTACTACTGTGGCGGGCATGAGTACTTCGCTGAAGCTGCACCAGGTTTCCGTATCCGCCATGGACAACAACTGCTACCTTCTCTCTTCCGGGGAGCAAGGTTTGCTTATCGACGCCGCCGACGAGCCCGACACCCTCCTCACCATGGCCCGCGACGCCGGTGTGGAAATTACCGCGGTTCTCACAACACACCGCCACCACGACCACACTCGCGCTTTGGAAGCTGTGTTGGAAGCAACCGGCGCCACACACTACGCACCGTTTTTGGATGCCCCTGCACTTCCCGTCGCCCCCGATGTGGAACTGCGCGACGGTGACACCATCGAGTTCGCCGGCCATCGCATTCCTGTGGGTATCTTGCGCGGGCACACTCCCGGCGGCGCGTTTATCGCGGTAGACATCGACGGCGCCCCGAACCTTTTCGTGGGCGACTCCCTATTCCCGGGGGGCTTGGGCAAAACCCAGTCCGAGGGTGATTTCGTGCGACTCTTCAACGATGTGAAACAGAAGCTTTTCGACGCCTTCCCCGACGACGCAATCGTTCGCCCTGGCCACGGAAAACCCACCACGCTGGGCGCAGAACGGCCGCACCTTGACGAGTGGTGGGAGCGTCGCTGGTAAGTGGCGTTGTGCAATAGGACACAGCTGGCCTGGCGCAAAATCGCTACACTCGGTGGGAGCACAATCAGCTACAAAACGTAAGGATTTGGGTACATATATGATTCGCAAAATCGCACGCCCAATGCTGGCATCGGTCTACGTGATCGACGGCGTTGAGACGTTGTTGAACCCGGCAGCCCACAAGGACTCCGCAAATACTGTCCTGAAGAAGCTGCGCACCGCTGTTCCAGCCGAGTACCGCGGCTTCGTTCCGGAGGATCCGGAATCCGCCGCAAAGATTGTCGGCGGCGTTAAGGCTGGCGCTGGCTCCCTGTTCGCAATCGGCAAGTTCCCGCGCCTGTCCGCCACCCTGCTGGCTGCAACCGCGATCCCGACGGTGATTGGCCGCCACGCATTCTGGGAGGCCGACAGCGAGGAAGAGAAGGCTCGTCGTCGCAGTGGCGCCCTGACCGACCTCGGTCTTGCTGGTGGCGTGCTGCTGGCAACTGTTGATACGGCTGGCAAGCCGAACATGAAGTGGCGTGCACAGAACGCCGCTTCCGTTGCGCAGAAGAACATCAAGCAGGCGCTGCCGACCAAGTCTGAGACCGAGAAGGCCTTTGACAAGGCTGGTGACTGGTTCTCTGACCGCACCGACCAGGTTGCCGATTACATCGACGACAACAAGGGCGACTGGAAGAAGGCCGCTTCCAAGGCCGGCGATACCGCTAGCGACTGGTTCGACGACGCTAAGAAGCAGGCTTCGAGCTTCCTTTCCGACGCTGGTGACTGGCTCGATGACGCTGCAGACAAGGCAGAGGGCAAGGTCGATGACCTGAAGCCGTCGAAGATCCAGCAGTTCAAGGCGAAGCGCAAGGTCAACAGCGTTGTTGGTGACCTGCAGGATCAGCTCAACGATCTGCAGCCGTCTACTCTGGACAAGTTCAAGGCGAAGCGCAAGGTCAACAAAGCAACCGCGAAGGCTCAGGACAAGGCGCAGGGTGCCATCGACAAGCTGGAGAAGGCTTGGGACAAGCTCGATGCTGATCCGTCCTGGATCACCAAGCTGAAGTGGAAGCGTAAGGCCAAGAAGGCTGAGAAGCGCGCGAAGAAGCTGGTGAAGAAGGCTCAGAAGAAGCTCAGCTAAGCACTGAACTTAGTTGAACGTTACGGCCCCGAGGCGTTGGGAATATTTCCCGCCTCGGGGTTGTTTGTTTTGGGGATGCAGGATTTACAGCACAATCTTTCACCTGACCCCGTCGCCGACGAGCAGTCTCACGCGGATACGTTGTTCGCACACCTCGACGCCGAGGTGGCTCGTGCCCGTGCGAGGCTCGAAGAGGTTCAGCGTGATGTTGACCCGGACAACCCGGATTCGGACGCTCTTGTGCGGCGAGAAACTGAGTACCACGGCCTCAATGCCAAATTGGACACGCTTGGCGTTGCTGAAGCCGGGCTTGTCTTTGGGCGCATTGACGTTGCAGACGATGAGCCCGAAAATCCAGTGCCGGGGCGTGAGGATTTGGACCGGCGCTACATTGGTCGACTCGGCATTGACGACCGCGAGGATAACTACCGCACGTTGTTGCTCGATTGGCGTGCCCCGCTCGCACGCCCCTTCTACCTTGCGACGACCGCCCACCCAGAGGGCGTGGAGACGCGCCGAAATATCCGCATGCGGGGGCGCAAGGTTACTGCGGTAGATGACGAGGTGCTGTCCGGCGACAACGCAGACACATCGGTGGCCGGGGTTGGCTCTGAGGCTGCGCTTCGCCGTGCGATGAATGAAGCGCGCACGGGTCATATGCGCTCAATCGTGGAGACGATCCAGCGCGAGCAGGACGAGATCATCCGCGATCCAACCCGCGGCGTGATGGTTGTACAGGGCGGTCCGGGTACGGGCAAGACTGCGGTTGCCCTGCACCGTATTGCCTATTTGATGTACACGTGGCGCGAGCAGCTCAGCCGCACCGGCGTGCTTATCGTGGGTCCGAACCCGGCGTTTTTGGAGTACATCTCCCGTGTGTTGCCGGAGCTCGGCGAGACTGGCGTAGTGCTTTCCACTGCTGATCAACTCGTCCCCGGGTTTACGCCTACGGGCAGCGATTCGATCGCGGCTCGGGAGGTGAAGGGGTCGGAGGAGATGGTGACGATTCTCAAGCGCGCCGTGCAAGCCTACGAAACTGTTCCCGACAAGCCGGTCGTGCTGACGATTGATTCAGTAGCCATTGAGGCCACGCCCGCCATGATCAAGGCCGCGCGCACTCGCGCACGTCGCTCCCGCCGGCCGCACAATCAGGCGCGTCCGTTCTTTGCAGAACACCTCACCCAATCGCTGGCGGAGGCTTTGGCCCAAAAGATTGGTGAAGATCCCCTCGGTGGTGCCAACCTGCTGTCTGCTGCAGACGTAGATCAGCTCCACGATGACCTCGCCGATGAGCCACAGGTGCTAGCGCTTATCGACGAGCACTTCCCCGAGCTCGACCCCACCGACCTACTCGGTGAGTTCCTCACCGATGAGGATGCGATTGCGCACGCTGCTTACGACTACGACGACTACACACGTGCGGCGCTGCTGCGCTCCCCGGAGGAGGACTTCTCCCCCGCCGATACTGCACTTGTGGACGAACTGGCGGTGCTGATCGGCACCGTCGATCCGGAAGAAGCCCGCCGCAAGGAAGAAGCCGAGTGGCGCGAACTCGTGGAGGAGGCCGAAGACGCGCTGGATATCCTTGCCTCGTCCGAGTCCACCGATAACGATGACGACCAGTTTGAGGCGGAGATTCTTTCTGCGGCTGACGTGATCGACGCAGAGACGCTCGCTGCTCGTCAGCGGGTCACTGATAATCGTTCTACCGCGCAGCGCGCCAGTGCGGATCAAACATGGGCCTATGGACACATCATCGTCGACGAGGCGCAGGAGTTATCCCCAATGGAATGGCGCATGGTGTTTCGCCGGTGCCCGGCAAGGTGGATGACCCTTGTCGGAGATACCGCGCAGACTTCCTCGCCAGCAGGCGTGGACGATTGGACCGCAGCACTCGAACGCTTTGTGGGTCAGCGCTTCCGTCTCCACGAGCTGACGGTGAACTACCGCACGCCGAAGGAAATCTCAGATTATGCGGCGGAAGTTCTGACACAAATTGATCCGGAGGCGACTGCACCGACGGCAATCCGATCCACCGGCATTCCGGTTGATTTTCTTCCGGCAGGTGCGGAGGTCGTCGACAAGCGGGATGGGTTGCATGCGGTGATCGATGTGCACAACGTCGACGAGATGAAAGGCCTCGAATTCGACCACGTCACCGTGGTGGAGCCACAAAAAATCGTAGAGGCCTCGCCACAAGGGTGGCAAGACCTCTACGTCGCTGTCACCCGCGCCACGCAGACGCTGACGGTGATCGGGAACTAAGCGGGAAACCGCTTAGTTCACGGTGTGGACGATCATGACGTCGCAGTTGGACTGACGCGCGACATCAGCCGGCACCGAACCGAGCAGACGGCCGGTCAGCGAGTTGATGCCACGGTTACCGACGATGAGCAGGTCAGCGTTGTTGTCGTTGACGATCGCCATGAGCGCCTCAACCGGGGTACCCGGACGGGTCGCGGTCTGGACGTCGGGTGCACCGAAGGAACGTGCGTGCTCAGCGGCACCCTCAAGGTTCTCTAGAGCCTTCTGGTCACCGAGGATGGTCACGGAGTCCTGGCGCAGGGCCTTGGCAGCCTCATCCTCGTTCTCGTAGTAGGCGGTGCCGATAACGAGGGTGGAGCCGAATGCAGCAGCCAACTTAGCGGCACGCTCTACGGCCAGGAGGGACGACTTGGACCCGTCGGAGCCAACAACAATGGTCTTGTACGGGGAATCGGCCATGTGGAAATCACCTTTCAAGATTACGGCGCGGATATCGGGGACATTCTACCCACGAAGGATTTAATTGTGTCCCTCAGACCGGGTATCGACGAGCATGACATCCACCGGCGCCTTCTTCGCCACGTTGCCCGGGATATTGCCGAAGATCCGGCCCGCCATGGAACGCATGCCCTTGTTACCTACAACGAGCAGATCAACGTCATATTCCTGCACCGATTCCACCAGCACGGTCGCGGGTTGGCCGCCTGAGGAGACCAGGTTGATTTCCTTCGCCTGCTCCTCTTCAGCAATCTTCTTTGCCTCAGCCAAAATGTTGCGCGCGTTCGTCTCCGTCACGATGTCGACACGGCTGAGCTCCGCGTTGGTGGAGTTCAGCATCGACCCAGACGCCGTGTAGTGCGCGCAGATAATCGTGAGTTTCGCGTCGTACACGCGTGCAAGGCTTGCGGCGGCACGCACGGCGACCATGGAAGTCGGTGAACCGTCAGTACCGACGGCGATAGAAGTGTAGGTGTGCATGAGGATTCTGTCCTTTCGCTAATTTCCTGTGTCTTTAATACCACGCAGTTCGCGTTTGAGGTCAGCGATCTCATCCCTGAGGCGTCCCGCCAGCTCAAACTTCAGTTCCCGAGCGGCGTCGCGCATCTGGACGGTGAGGTCGTCGATAAGCTTTTGCACCTCGTCAGAGGCCATGTTCGCCACATCTGGCTTCTCCGCGACAGCGGTGTCTGAACTCAGCGACGCTGGCGCGTCCGCATCCGCGTTCTCGTAGACCTGATCCAAAATGTCGGCGATAGCCTTGCGCAGTGGCTGCGGGTCGATGCCGTGTTCCTTGTTATATGCGATTTGTTTTTCGCGGCGACGCTCGGTCTCGTCGATTGCTTCCTGCATCGATTCGGTGATCTGGTCCGCGTACATGATGACCTCGCCGGAGACGTTTCGGGCTGCACGACCGATCGTCTGGATGAGCGACTTCGTCGACCGCAGGAAACCTTCCTTATCGGCGTCGAGGATGGCGACGAGCGAAACTTCAGGCAGGTCGAGGCCCTCACGCAGGAGGTTAATGCCGACCAAGACGTCGAACTCGCCAAGGCGCAGCTGGCGTAGCAGTTCGACACGCTGCAGGGTATCAATGTCCGAGTGCAGGTAGCGGACCTTGATGCCGTTATCCAGCAGGTAATCGGTGAGATCCTCGGCCATGCGCTTTGTCAGTGTGGTCACAAGCACGCGTTCGTTTTTGTCCGTGCGGCCGCGGATTTCGTCGATAAGGTCATCGATCTGTCCCTTCGTCGGCTTCACGGTGACCTTCGGGTCTACCAGGCCAGTCGGGCGGATGACCTGCTCGACGAACTCGCCTTGCGCTGCCTCAAGCTCGTAGTCGCCCGGGGTCGCGGACATGTAGACCGTCTGGCCGACGCGCGCTTCGAACTCATCAAACGTCAGCGGGCGGTTATCCACCGCGGACGGCAAACGGAACCCGAACTCCACCAGGTTGCGCTTTCGCGACATATCACCCTCGAACATGCCACCGATCTGTGGGACGGTGACGTGCGACTCGTCGATAATGGTGAGGAAGTCTTCCGGGAAGTAGTCGATCAGTGTCGCCGGCGCAGAGCCCGCGGGGCGACCATCCATGTGGCGCGAGTAGTTCTCAATGCCGGAGCAGAACCCGACCTGCTGGATCATCTCCAGGTCATACTCAGTGCGCATACGCAGGCGCTGAGCCTCCAACAACTTTCCTTTGTTCTCCAACTCCTCGAGGCGGTCTGCAAGCTCTTCTTTAATCGCCTCGATCGCCTTTTCCATGCGCTCGTCAGTGGCCACATAGTGCGTTGCCGGGAAGATCCGGACCTCGTCTTCCTGGCTGAGCACATCGCCCGTCAACGGGTGGATGTAGTAAAGCGAATCCACTTCGTCGCCAAAGAACTCCACACGCACCGCGACTTCTTCGTAGGCCGGAATAATGTCCACGGTGTCGCCTTTGACGCGGAAGGTACCGCGCTTGAAGTCGATGTCGTTGCGTTCATATTGGACGTCGACAAGCAGGCGGAGGAAGCGATCACGTTCCACCTCTTCCCCGACGCGCAGGACAACGGAGCGATCCAGGTACGACTGCGGGGTACCCAAGCCATAGATGCAGGACACCGAGGACACCACGACGACGTCGCGGCGCGACAACAATGCGGAGGTTGCGGAGTGACGGAGGCGCTCGACGTCGTCGTTAATGGACGAATCCTTTTCAATGTAGGTATCCGTCTGCGCGATGTAGGCCTCCGGTTGGTAGTAGTCGTAGTACGACACGAAGTACTCCACCGCATTGTTCGGCAGCAGTTGGCGAAGCTCGTTGGCCAACTGCGCAGCCAACGTCTTGTTCGGCGCCATCACAAGGGTGGGGCGCTGTTGCTTTTCGATCAGCCATGCCGCAGTTGCGGACTTACCGGTACCGGTCGCACCCAGTAGCACGACATCGCGCTCGCCGCGGTTGAGGCGTTCATCCAACTCGGCAATGGCGCGCGGCTGGTCGCCAGAGGGTTGGAACTCTGACACCACCTCGAATGGTTTTTCGCGCCGCTCAATCTCACCGACAGGGCGAAACTCGGACTGCGCGAGGACTGGATGTTCAGCAGCAAAAGCCATGCTCGCCAGTGTATCGACGAAACCAAAAACTGGATCTATAAGTAAATCTGCTTGCAGGCAATCACTAAAGACAATACCTTTGTACTTATAGATTTAACAGCGCACTACCAGCGCACGTCGGAAAGTACAGGTGAAGCGTTCTATGCAGATGACTCGAAGACAGATGCTGCGGGCGACCGTGCTGGGTGGAGCGACCCTTGCCTTGGCGTCGTGTACCACCGCCCCCGTCGAGGAGATAAACACCTCTGGTCCACCTCGTCGCGGCGGCAGGCTCCGGGTGGGGCTCGTCGGAGGTTCTTCCACCGACACCGTAGATGCGCACATTCCAACGAGTGCTTCTGACGGCACGCGTTTGATCAACATGTACGACTCGCTCGTACGCTACGACACCAACTACGACCTGCAGTACCGCCTCGCCACGGCTATTGAGCCAAACGACGACGCGACGGTGTGGACCATCACGCTGCGCGATGGTGTGCAGTTCTCAGACGGTCGACCGGTGCGCCCTGAGGACGTCATATTCTCCTACGACCGTATTCGCGATCCCGACAACCCGAAGTCCGGTGCTGCATCGATCAACCACATCGAATCGATGGAGGTCACCGGACCGAATGAGTTGCGCATCTACCTCAATGCCCCGGACGCGACGCTCATTGACAGTCTTGCCGAGTATCAAATGGGCATCGTGCCGGAGGACTACGATCCCAAGAACCCGATCGGCAGCGGCCCTTTCAAGCTTGAGCACTTCTCCCCCGGCCAGTCGACGAAGATGGTGCGCAACGAGAACTTCTGGGGAGAGACTCCCTACCTAGACAGCGTTGTCATCATCGACTTCCAGGAGGAGGACGCCATGCTCAACGCATTGCTGTCTTCCCAGGTTGACGCAATCGGCAGCCTGAACCACTCGCTTGCACGTGTGATCGATGCAGACCCGCGCTTGGACACCCTCATTTCGCAGACCGGCATGTGGTTGCCGCTGACGATGCGCGTGGACGTTGCACCGTTTGATGATGTCCGCGTGCGCCGCGCCATGCGCCTTGCCGCGGACCGCCCGCAATTGGTGGACCAGGTCTACTCCGGCGAAGGTCAAGTGGGCAACGACATGTTCAGCCCGTACGACCCCGCCTACCCGGAGGACATTCCCCAGCGTGGGCAGAATATCGAGGAGGCCAAGCGTCTTCTCGCGGAGGCGGGCTACCCGGACGGTATCGATGTCACCCTCAACGCCGCTGAAATCCAGACCGGCGCGTTACGTAGCGCCCAGGTATACGCAGAGCAGGTCCGTCCTGCTGGCATCAACGTAACTATTAACCAGGTTGATTCCTCGACATTCTTCGCCGACGGCAACTACCTGGAGTACCCGTTCGCGTTGTCGTTCTACTACACGCGAAACTTCCTCCAGCAGGTCAACCAGTGTGCAACGGCGGATTCACCGTTTAACGAGACCCACTGGGTGGACCCGGAGTTCACTGCGTTGGCCAACGAGGCCCGAACGATTGTCGACGACGAAAAACGCAGCGAAATGATCCACGAGCTGCAGCAGCGTCTCTACGACGACGGCGGCTACATCATCTGGGGCTTTGCTAACCAGATTGACGCGTACCACAAATACGTGGTGGGGCTTCAAACCCACCCCGGCGGTATGCCGCTGGGCCAGGCCATGTTCGAGCGAGTTTGGATTGCGGAGGCATAAGCACACATGGGCAAGTTCATTCTTCGCAGGCTCGGGGTGAGTGTCTTCATCCTGTTCGCTGTATCCGTCATCATTTTCTGCGCGACGTTGCTTCTGCCTGGCTCGCCGGCCACGGCAATTTTGGGCCAGCAGGCAACGCCGGAACGTATCGCGGCGCTCGAGGCAGAAATGAATCTCGACCAGCCTCCGGTCACCCGCTACTTGCTGTGGCTGGGAGGCATTTTCACCGGTGACTTGGGCACATCGACGTCCACCGGTGGCCCAGTTTCTGAACTGCTTGGCGAGCCACTGGTGAATTCGCTGGTACTCATGCTGCTCGCCGCGGCAATTTCGATCCCTGTCGGCGTGCTCCTGGGTGTGTATGCGGCGTGGTGGCGCGGTTACAAGCGCGATTCGGCGATCACCTGGGTGACGTTGATTCTCGCTGCGCTGCCGGAGTTCGTCATCGGTATCGCACTGGTCACGTTGTTCGCTACCTCGGTGTTCCAAATTTTGCCGGCAGTGACCATGTCACCTCCGGGCAGTCGTGTGTGGGAGTTCCCAATGCAGCTGGTGTTGCCAACCTTGACTCTCGCGTTCGTCGTCACGCCTTATGTGGCGCGTATGACTCGCGCAACGATGATCGAGGCACTGGAATCGGGCTACGTCGAGATGGCGCGACTGAAAGGCGTGCCCGAGCGTCGCGTGGTGTTCCGTCATGCGCTGCCCCACGCGGTCGGGCCCATTGCACAGGTCGTCGCAATCCAGCTCGCGTGGCTGGCTGGCGGCATTGTGGTCGTCGAGTATCTGTTCCGCTACCCCGGCCTCGGCGTCGCGCTCATCGATGCGGTGAACTACCGCGACGTACAAGTTGTTCAGGCTGTCTCACTGCTGATCGCCGCGGTATATGTCGTGGTCAACCTACTGGCGGACCTTGTCAGCATTGCGGCTAACCCGAAGTTGAGGAGTAACTGATGTCTGCACCAGTACACCCCCAAGAACCAGGGAAAACCCCGAAACCCGTGGTCGACGATTCTGAACTGAAAACGTCGGTGTCCAAGCCGGAACCATTGCTGTCCCGAATTTGGGCACAGTCCGAAGGCAAGGTCGGACTCGTCTTGACGGGGCTTGTCATCGCGTTGGCGGTCGTCGGGTATTTCTTCGCCGAGCAGATCACCGGTCGCAGCACAACGGAGTTCATCGGCCTGCCATTTACGGACATCGGAGTGTTTGGCACCGATAACCTTGGCCGTTCGGTGCTGTCTCGCTTCGTTGCCGGTGGCCTCATCCTGTTGGTGACCGCGTTTTTGGCCACGGTCCTCGGCATGGTTGTCGGCACCATCATCGGCATGATTGCGGGATACGCAGGTGGCAAAGTCGATTCGGTGCTGATGCGGCTCAACGACGTGATTTTGGCGTTCCCACAGCTAATTTTTGCCATGTTGGCCATCGTTATTTTTGGCCCCTCAGCAACCGTGCTCGTCCTGGTCATTGGTTTGACGCACGCGCCTCGCATTGCCCGTGTGGCACGTGCTGCGACGATGTCCGTGACAAACGAGGACTACATCCGCGCCGCCCAGATGTATTCGGTGCCGCACTGGAGAATTCTCATCCAGGAGATCGCGCCCAACATCACCGGCCCGCTGGCTGTGGAGGCGGGTCTGCGTCTGACCTACTCCATTGGTTCGATTGCCTCGCTGTCCTTCCTTGGCCTTGGCATCCAGCCGCCGGCTGCGGACTGGGGTTTGATGATCAACGAGAACCGCATCGCACTATCGCTGCAGCCGTGGGGCGTGCTTCTGCCGGTGGCTGCGGTTGCTGTGCTGACTATCGGCACCAACATGTTGGCCGACGCCACAGCGCGCGCCACCGCAACCACTGCTACACCGCCAAAGCGCGGCCGCAACCAGACCATCGACCCGGAACGGGTGCCGAAGCACGAGCCCATCCGCCACAACGGATAGCAGCAAAGGGGAATGACGAATGACTACCGCGATATCCGCGAACCAAGACGGCAACACCAAGTCGTCAGATGATTTTGTGCTCAGCGTGAGCGACCTTCGCCTGGGCACGTTGGAAGGCGCTGAGATCCTCCACGGTGTGGACTACACGCTGAAACGGGGCGAGATTGTCTGTCTAGTCGGCGAGTCCGGCTCGGGCAAAACTACTGCCGGTTTGGCTGCTATGGGTCATCTTCGCCCGGGACTGATGCTTTTCGACGGCACCGTGACCCTCCATTCCGCAAACGGAACCGACTATGACGTCCTCAACCTCAGCGAAGCTGATCTGCGGGAACTTCGCGGCAGCCGCATCGCGTATGTGCCGCAGGATCCGGCACTGAGTTTGAACCCGACGATGCGTATCGGTGAACAGATCCGTGAAGTGCTCGACGTGCACTCCTTCGATGGCGATGCTGGTGCTCGTGTCCGCGAAGTCATGCGCGACGTGGATTTGCCGGACACCGACGAATACTTGGCCCGTTGGCCGCACCAGCTCTCTGGTGGCCAACAGCAGCGCGTCGGTATCGCAATGGCGTTCGCCATGTACCCGGACGTGCTGATTCTCGACGAGCCTACGACCGGCCTCGACGTATCCACCCAAGCCCACGTGCTGGACACCGTGCGCGAGATGACGCACAAGAACGACATCGCTTCGTTGTACATCACGCACGATCTTGCAGTGGTGGCTGAGTTGGCGGACCGTGTCGTGGTTATGCTGCGCGGTGACATCGTCGAAGAAGGCCCTGCGCAGGCGGTGCTGTACAACCCACAGCACCCGTATACTCAAAAGCTTCTCGCCGCGATTCCAGATTTGCCGGGTCGAAAGAACATCACCGGCCACGGCATCGCCTCTGCCGTCCAGGTTGAGGAGCGCGATAGCGCTGCCCCGCTGCTGCAGGTGAACAATCTGGAGATGGCCTACGGCGACAACAAGGTCCTCCACGGCATTGATCTCACGCTCGAGGAGGGTGAGTCGATTCTTCTGCTCGGCGAGTCTGGCTCCGGCAAGACAACGTTGGCTCGATCAATCGCAGGTCTCAACCCTGGCTACACCGGAGAGGTGCGCCTGCGGGGCGAACTGCTTGAGCACGGCAGCCGCGAGCGCACCGTGGATCAGCGTCAGTACGTTCAGTACATCTTCCAGTCGCCGTTTTCCTCGTTGAACCCGCGGCGCACGATCGGTGAGTCGCTGAGCGTGCCACTTGTCATGTCGGGCAAGTTGTCGCGGAAGGAGCACCGCAGGGTCGTCGAGGACGTCTTGGAAGCTGTCCAGCTCGACCGGAGTTTCTACGACCGTCGCCCGGGTGATCTGTCCGGTGGTGAGCGCCAACGCGCTGCGATTGGGCGTGCGCTCGTGAATGCTCCTGACGTGTTGGTGTGCGACGAGATCACGTCGGCTCTCGATGTGTCGGTCCAGGCATCGATCCTCGAGCTTCTTGCAGACCTTCGCGCAGAGCGCGGTCTATCGATGCTGTTTGTCACCCACAACATTGCGCTGGCACGTCACACCGCCACGCGTATTGCGGTGCTGAACAAGGGCGTTATCGTGGACGAAGGGCCAGTCGATGATGTTCTTGAGCGGCCAACGCACGAGTACACCAAGTCCTTGTTAGCAAATATCCCGGAACTTTAACTCTCTTTGAAGAAAGGCTTTTAAGTGCCTATTACTCCGCACCCGTTGACGCGCGATCTGAAAGCTTTGCCAGTTCCGGATCTTTCGTCCACGCTCGAGGCTTACATTCATGCGCTTGAGGCGGTTCTCGACGAGACCGAGCTTGCAGAAGCGAAGGCGATCGTCGCTGACTTCGCGCAGTCGCAAGCCCCGCGTCTCGACGAGGCACTGCGGCAGCGCGCAGCAACCCGTGAGGCCGAAGGCACGAACTGGCTTTCCGACGAGTGGTATTCGAGCTACCTGGCAACCCGTGGGCCACTGACACTGACGACGAACGTGGGTTTCCAGCTGGCGCTGCCATCTGAGGAGACTGGCTTGGACCGTGTGGTTGACGGCATCCGGCGAGCGTTGGTTGTTCACCTCCAAGCTGCGGGAGATGACTTGCCGGACTACGTGGACGCGCGCGGCAACCGCATTACCCAAGACCAGTGGTTTGTCTTTGGCGGAGGGCTGCGCCACCCGAGTGCCGGTGAGGATGAGATCATCGTCGCCACCGCAGGCACTGCCAACCGCGAGATCGGCGTGTTTGTCGATGGGCACCTTTACGCAGTACCCGTGACCGACGAGGCTGGCGAGCCGATTGCAGCTCCGAACCTGCGAAACGCGCTTGAGACGGTTCTGGACGCCCCGCGCAAGCAGAGCGTGGACTTCAACGCGGCATCGCTGCTCGGCTCCGAAACGCTTGCAGAAGTACTGCCGGACATGTTGGCACAGGGCGACAACGGCGATGTGTACAAACGTCTGCAGGAGTTCCTCTTCACCGTCGACCTGATCGACTACGGAGTAACCACACACGCTTCCGACGAGGAGCGGATCAACGAACTGACCTTCCTCCCCCGTGGTGCATGGACGTACAAGCCGCTGAGCTACCAGTTCAGCCTGACAGATCCCTGGAGTGCAGTGCACGTTGAGCACTCGTGCCAGGACGGCGGAACCCTCGTTACCGCGATCACGCGCATGCAAGAAGCGGAGATCGGTGTCGGCGCAGATTTCGTCGCAAAGCCGCAGGAACTGCGCTGGGATCTCGATAACGCGCTCACCACGCGCATCGAGAAGAGCGTTGCCGAGGTTGCGGGCGCGGCGGAGAAATTGCGTACCCGCATCGTGCACGTGCCGTTTGACCAGCCTGCGGACCTGCCGTTGAAGTTCAGCCGCGATGCTTCAGCGCAGTTAATGATGACTATCGCGCAGCAACTGACCTACGGCCGAGTACGCGCGGCATATGAGGCCGTTGACATGCGTGAGTTCCGTGCCGGACGCACGGAGTGCTTGCGCGCCGCCACACCCGAGGCTGCTGCTTTTGCGCGAGCGCTTGTGGAGGGTACGGCTGAACAGGCTGGCCTCGAGGCCGCCATCAACGCGCATCGGGCATGGGTGAAGCGGTGCAAGTCTGGCAACGGCTTCGACCGACATATCCAGATGATGGCGACTATCGACGACACTCACGCATTCTTCAACGACACGCGTGTAACCGCTGCTCGTCGCGATTTCTTATCCACGACCTCGATCGGCGGCGCAGCTCAGATCGCTCGCTACTGCTTCGCACCGGCATTGCCAGAAGGATTCGGCATCGCGTATACCCCGCTGCACGACGATACGGAGTATTGCGTCTCCTGGAACGCAGCGACTGCCGAACAGCCGGAAGAGTTCCTGGCCAACCTGACAAAGGCCGGCGAGTTGCTCTGGCAGTTCTGCGCTACGTTGAGCACAAACGCTGAGTAAGGACAGTCAGACGGCGTACTTTCGCACTTCGGCAAGCCACTGGTCAAGTTCGCCTGCGTCCTCCCACATGGAGTAGAGCTCCGAACCACCTGGTCGAAGAATCGAACGGGCGCGCCGCCTGATCCACTGCCGGTCGTCGAATGTGAACGGCGAATCGACGCCGGCACCACTATGTCGCTCGGGGAAATGTCCGTTAAGCATGGCAGCAAGCGCGATGACGGATGCAGCCTCATCAGTTCCCAGAGACCCAAGACCACAATCGAAACGGAATTGGGCAATGTCGAATGTGCCGTTGACCACTGCGTCAACCGCTTCGATTGCGGGGTCGTTATCAAACGGCCCTGTATCCCAAGTTCCCATACCGCGTCACGCTAAAAGGCGTAGGTAAATCAATGATTGCCACAGAGTGAATTTCCGCGGTATTTACGGTAAGAACCTCACGCGTTAATCATCCGTACAACCTTTTCTACCTGTGCTGCGAGTGCCTCGAGCGGCCCGTTGTTATCCACAATGATGTCGGCTGCCGCCCGTCGGGTGTCGTCGTCAATCTGCTGCGCGATGCGCGCCCGCGCGTCCGATTCCGTGAGCCCTCGCTTGTCGACGAGCCTGCGTACCCGCTCGTCCACATCAACATCGACGACGACCGTGATGTCCATGTCGTGGTGTAGGCCGAGATCCACAAGCAACGGCATGTCGTAAATCACCGCGCGAGCGCCTGCCTTCTCTGCCTCATCGAATCGCCGGTTGGATTCAGCGCGGATGGCCGGGTGCGTTAAAGCGTTCAATTTCTCCGTTTGCTCCGTCGAAGAGAAAGCGCGTTTCGCCAGCTCTGCGCGGTTTAAGGCGCCGGTGTCGTCGATAAGATCCTCGCCAAAAACCTCCGCGACCTGTGCGAGCACCGGTGAGCCTGGTTCCATGATCTCTCGTGCGATCTGGTCGGCGTCCACGACCGGGAAACCTTCCTTCCCTAGCATTCGCGCAACTGTGGATTTGCCGCTGCCGATTCCGCCCGTGAGTCCAACTTTCTTCATGCATGTGAAGATAGCAAAGCGCCCCGCCCACCATGACGGTGATGCGGGGCGCTAACGCTGATTACTTAAGGGCAATCCCTAAGCACGAACTCGTCGTGGCTTAGTTGCCAGCAAGCTTGTCGCGCAGAGCAGCGAGCTGCTCGTCGGAAGCCAGCGAGCCGATGTTCTCCTCAGCCTGGTCAGCTGCCGGAGCTGCAGCTGCAGACTCAGAGGAGTAGTTGGCCTGATCGCCAGCCTGCTCTGCAGCCTCGGCTGCAGCGGCGCGGTGACGCTCGATCTGGGCAGCGTGTGCCTGGTGGCGACGCTCTGCTTCGGCGTAACGAGCCTCCCACTGCTGGCGAGCCTCGTCGTAGCCTTCCATCCACTCGTTGGTCTCCGGGTCGAAGCCCTCCGGGAAGATGTAGTTGCCCTGCTCGTCGTAGGAGTCGGCCATGCCGTAGCGAGACGGATCGAACTCTTCGACGAAGTCCTCGTCAGCCTGCTTGAGCGACAGGGAGATACGACGACGGTCCAGGTCGATGTCGATGACCTTGACCATGACCTCTTCGTTGACGTTCACAACCTGGTCCGGAACCTCGACGTGGCGCTGAGCCAGCTCGGAGATGTGGACGAGGCCCTCGATGCCCTCTTCGACGCGGACAAACGCACCGAACGGAACCAGCTTGGTGACCTTGCCCGGAACGATCTGGCCCACAGCGTGGGTGCGGGCGAAGACGCGCCACGGATCCTCCTGGGTCGCCTTCAGCGACAGGGAGACGCGCTCGCGGTCGAGATCGACGTCGAGCACCTCGACAGTGACCTCGTCGCCAACAGCGACAACCTCGGACGGGTGGTCGATGTGCTTCCAGGACAGCTCGGAGACGTGGACGAGGCCGTCAACGCCGCCGAGGTCAACGAATGCACCGAAGTTGACGATGGAGGACACGACGCCCTTGCGGACCTGGCCCTTCTGCAGCTGGTGCAGGAAGTCGGAGCGGACCGCAGACTGGGTCTCCTCCAGGTAAGCACGACGGGACAGGACCACGTTGTTGCGGTGCTTGTCCAGCTCGATGATCTTTGCCTCGAGCTCCTGGCCGATGTACGGATCCAGGTCGCGAACACGACGCATTTCGACCAGCGATGCCGGCAGGAAGCCGCGCAGGCCGATGTCGAGGATGAGGCCGCCCTTGACGACCTCGATGACCGTACCGGTAACCGGCTGGTCGTTGGCCTGCAGCTCCTCGATGGTGCCCCAAGCACGCTCGTACTGAGCACGCTTCTTGGACAGCATCAGGCGGCCTTCCTTGTCCTCCTTGGTCAGGACAAGCGCGTCGATCTCATCGCCGACCTCGACCACGTCTTCCGGGTCGACGTCGTGCTTGATGGAGAGCTCGCGGGTGAGGATGATGCCCTCGGTCTTGTAGCCGATGTCGAGCAGGACCTCGTCGTGGTCAACCTTGACCACGGTGCCGGTGACGATGTCACCGTCGTTGAAGTACTTGATGGTCTCGTCGACTGCGGCGAGGAATTCCTCAGGGCCACCGATGTCGTTGATGGCAACCTGGGGTGCGTTGGTAGTGCGCATAAGTAGTATGTGCTCCGAAAAAATAGGAGATCGTGATTGGACAGAAGCGTCTCTCTCAGCAGCGTAAGCGCCGAAACGCTCGCGATTGCTGATCTCGCAGCGGGCTGGTCGCCACACCCTCCTATTACGATGGACGCCAAGCTCGCGCGTAGACACGCCCGCACGAGTGTAGACACTTTCCGCAGCTAGAGCAAATGATCTGAGCCCCCGGGCACTGCAACGCAGTTTATAAGCAAGGGACTACCATGACGCAAGTCCATAACTCTACAACTCAGAAAGTGTGTTCACTCTATGTGGAAACGCAGCCTTGCCGTCGCAGCATCGTTCGTCGGCATCGTCGTCGGAGCGGGTTTTGCCTCCGGCATGGAAGCACTCCAATACTTCGTCGCCTACGGCACCCAGGGCTTTTGGGGCGTGATCGTTGCTGGCGTGACCATGCTGCTAGCCGCCACCGCGTTTGTCACATTCGGGTCGTATTTCCTCGCCGACGAACACAATGAAGTCTTCTACAAGGTGGCATCGAAGCCCGCCGCGTTTCTCATGGACTGGTCTGCGGTTATCTGCATGTTCTCCGTCGGCTTTGTCATGTTTGCTGGCGCAGGCTCGAACCTGAACCAAGCATTCGACTGGCAGATTTGGGTGGGCGCGGTACTCATGCTTGTACTGATGCTTATCGTCGGCCGGTTCGACGTTGACCGCGTCGCCTCCGTCATCGCTTGGGCAACTCCCCTGCTGGTGATCTTCGTGCTCATCGGCGCGATTTATTCGTTCACCCAGATCAGCGTCGACTGGTCTGAGGTGGATAACTTTGCACGTAACGAGGTAAACCGCGCTGACGGCACCCCGTTTTGGTTCTTGGGCGCACTCAACCACACGGGACTAAACGCCCTATGTGGTGTCTCAATGGCGATCGTGATGGCCGGTGATGAGTTTGACACGAAGAGCACGCGCATTGGCGGAGTCCTTGGTGGACTCATTTACGTGGCACTTCTTGCCCTTCTTGTAGCCGCGCTGCTCATGCAGGTCGAGGTAGTTAACGGCCATGACATGCCACTTTTGACCGTTCTGGATAACGTCCACCCAGTCCTGGGCTTCATCATGACCTGGGTGATCTTCCTCATGGTGTTCAACACCTGTTTGGGCATGTTCTACGCGCTGGCAAAGCGACTCACCAGGAAGAACCCAGAGCGCTTCTACCCGGTCTATGCCATCGCCTGCATTGTCGGTTTTGGCCTTTCCTTCGCCGGCTTCCAGCCACTCGTTTCCAACCTGTACCCGATCCTGGGCTACCTCGGCCTGTTCGTGATGACAGTGATGACCGTCGTCTACTTCCGCCACCGCACCCGCCTGAAAGAAGAAGGCGAGCGCCGCGCTCATGCGGTCGAAGCAGCGCTTGACGACGACACCTCGGAAGAGATTGAAGATCTCGCCGAAGACTCCAATCTCGAGGAGGATGAATTTAAAGAAGCAGTTGAAGACGCCATCGAGGATGCCTCCAACGAGAAAACCGTCAGTGACACATAGACCAATCAGGCCTCGCCAACACCCCAGCGGGGGTAGGTGTCGGGGGTAGAAATTTGGCACTTACCCCCACGTAACTAAAGGATCCAAAAAGCCGTTCACCTGTCCACATAAGCTGCGACTTATTAGACATTCCGTCACATACTTAACAGTTACTGTGCATTGCTTGTGCGCCCGCTCAGTAGCAATTAAGGTTTTACCTGGTTCTTGAGGAATAGCCCCAGAACAGAGTGAAATATAAGCACTGTCTGAGGCTCGGTACCTAATCGAGAATCCCGCCGCTAGGTGGTAACAAAATAGAAAAAGGAAATGGCCTGGGGGGTTGGGCCACGTCGGGGGATACGGTAACTGGGGACGCCGTACTCGAGGCGGGCATCAGATGAAGTTTGCGTGCTTCACGTGATGCCCGCCTCGTGCTTTCCCGAAACGTACTCGCGGTTAGTGCGCCGCCTCTTCCCAGTTTGCGCCAGTACCTGCAGACACCTCTAGCGGTACGAGGAGTTCGATTGCCTTGTCCATTTCGCGCTCCACGATCGCTTGGACAGCGTCTAGCTCGCCCGGGGCAACCTCGAGCACCAACTCATCGTGCACCTGTAGGAGGACACGTGATGCGTAGTCCCGCAAGGCGTCGTCGACACGAAGCATCGCAACCTTGATGATGTCCGCAGCAGTGCCCTGGATCGGGGCATTCAGCGCTGCACGCTCGGCGTTCTCCCGCGCGATTCGGTTGTCACTTGTGAGTTCCGGCAAGTAGCGGCGGCGACCGAACACAGTCGAGGTGTAGCCGTCGCGACGCGCCTGCTCGACAACCTCATCAAGGTAGCGCTTTACCCCGCCGAATCGTTCGAAGTAGTTCTCCATAATGCCCTTCGCCTCACCGGCGGAGATCGACAATTGTTGCGACAGGCCGTAAGCAGACAAGCCGTAGACGAGGCCGTAGGACATTGCCTTGACCCGGCGACGTAGCTCTGGCGTGACCTGATCGATCGGCACATCAAACACTCGGGACCCAACGAAGTTGTGCAGGTCCTCCCCCGCCCGGTACGCCTCGATCAGGCCCTCGTCTTGGCTAAGGTGCGCCATCACACGCATCTCAATCTGCGAGTAGTCGGCGGTAAGCAGGCACTCGTAGCCCTCGCCAACTACAAACGCAGAGCGAATCTTGCGCCCGGCTTCAGTACGCACGGGAATGTTCTGCAGGTTCGGCTCCGCCGAACTGAGACGCCCCGTCGAGGCCACAGTCTGATTAAACGTGGTGTGGATCCGGCCATCCGGCTGCACCGTCTTAATCAGGCCTTCCACCGTGGACTTCATCTTCTGGTGCTCACGGTGCGCGAGCAGATAATCAAGGAACGGGTGCGGATTCTTCTCTGCGAGTGCTTCGATCTCAGCCGCAGCAGTCGAGTAACCCGTTTTCGTCTTCTTCGTCTTCGGCAGCGCAAGCTTGTCAAAGAGCACGACAGAGAGCTGCTTCGGGCTAGACAGGTTCAGGTCCGGCTCGTCGACCAGCTGACGCGCCTGCTCTTCGACCTGCTCAACCTTATGCGTCAAGTCCTTGCGCAGCCCCTCCAGAACGTCCAGATCAACGGCGATGCCAATGTGCTCCATTTCCGCGAGCACCGTGACCAGTGGCAGTTCGAGGTCCGCGTACAACTCGTAAGAGTTGATCTCGCGCAGGTCCTTGGACAACTCTGCGGCAAGCTCCAGAATCGCCGCAGCCGCATCTACATCGCCCGAATCATCCAGCAAGCTCAGCTGATCAGAGCTGGTGCTGAGCTGGCGCTGCAGGTGACGCTGGTACACATCCTCGAGCGCATACGTGCGCTGGCCGGGACGCAGCAGATACGCCGCGATCGCAGTATCGTGCGCGATCCCCTGCAGCTCGATGCCGCGGCCACGCAGCATGTGATAGGCAGCCTTGGCTTCGTGCAGGAACTTCGGGTCATCCGACTCGAGCCAGGTCTTCAGCGCCTTGTCCTCATCAGCCGACAGATCGGCGGCAAGTTTCGCAATGCCGTGGCGCTGCTTATCGACGATAGCCAGCGCCGTCAGATCACCCGATCCAGGCGTCGCCGTACCGGAAAGGTACAGGGCAAGGCCTTGACCTTCATGAGACTTCAGCCAGGTGTCCAGAGACTCGTTATCAACCGTCACGTCAGCCAGCTCCACCGTCTCAGGTTCGGGTGCGCTGCCATCGGTCGGTACCGCGGCGAGCACGCGTTCGCGCAGATTCACGCCGAACTCGAGGTCGTCGAAACGCGCCGCAACCTGGGCGACATCGGCTGGCTTGAGTTCGAGATCACCCGGCGCCACGGGCAGTTCCACATCGGTGACCATTGCGGTGAGTTCGCGGTTCAATCGCACCTGGTCAATGCGTTCGCGGAAGTTGTTGGCTGCTTGCCCCTTCAACTCATCCGCATGCTCGATAAGCCCCTCGAGCGTGCCGTACTGCGTAATCCACTTGGTGGCGGTCTTCTCCCCCACTTTCGGCACATTCGGCAGGTTGTCTGACGGGTCGCCACGCAGGGCCGCGAAGTCCGGGTACTGCTCAGCCGTCAGGCCATATTTCTTCTCCACCTCCGCCGGGTTAAAGCGCGTCATCGTAGACACGCCACGCATTGGGTACAGGAGGGTCGTAGTGTCGTCGACAAGCTGGATGTAGTCGCGATCACCACTGACCAGAACAATCTCGTAGTCACCATCTGCACGAGCCTGGGTCACAAGCGTGGCGACGATATCGTCCGCCTCAAAGTTCTCCTTGCTCAACGTCACAATGCCGAGATCCCCCAGCACGTCCTCAATCAGCGGAACCTGGCCTTTAAACTCAGGTGGAGTAGCCTCACGCTGCGCCTTGTACTCCGGAAAGCGCTCCGTACGGAACGTCTTTCGGCCCACATCGAACGCGACAGCAGCGTGCGTCGGCTTTTCGTCGGAAAGAATATTGGCAAACATGGACAAGAATCCGTACACCGCATTCGTGTGCTGCCCACCCGACGTGGAGAAGTTCTCCGCAGGCAACGCATAGAACGCGCGGAAGGCCATCGAGTGGCCGTCGATCAACAGCAAACGCTTGGATTTTTCCGATGTTGTAGTCACGGTCAGCCAGTCTAGCGGGCGCCACGACACGACCTTCCGCACCTAATCCACCTGCGATTTCACACATCGGGGTGAACTGCGATACACTTTCGCGCGTCGCCCCAGTAGCCCAATTGGCAGAGGCAACGGATTCAAAACCCGTCCAGTGTGAGTTCGAGTCTCACCTGGGGCACAAAATAGCAGGTAGGCCATACATCATAGGTTTGAGACAGGGGATCACCCTTCTAGAACCCTTCTATATAAACCTGCTGGTAGACAAGAACCCCGTTGGTGATTCCCAACGGGGTTTCCTGCATCTTTCCCTAGCTAGAGGCCGGTTGAAACTCTTGCTCCCTTGGCTTCTCTACGCCGAACTTAGCCAGGACTAGATCGCGAAGAACTTCTACAGGTTTTCCTTCGTCCATCAGTAGGACTCGATCTACACGGCGAAGAAACGCTCGCCTTAAAATATCAGGATGCCCGTTATAGAGGGTCCATGGTGGCAGGTTTGAGATTATGACGACTTTGGTGAACATAGCTGTCCGGTTCGCGTATCTGGCAGGCAGCTGTAGTGGGTAGACGTCCAACAAATTGTTTAAGTCCGTCAGCCCAAGCTGACCCGTAAACTCGTCTAGAACAAGCACATCTTCAGCTCCGTAAGAATCATACGGGTGGTTGTAATCTGTGACTCGATAGAGATCTGGGAAATTGTCGTAAACCCAGTGCGTCTTTCCGGTACCTGGTTCGCCGTAGAGATAAGTAACCTGGACGTCACGCATGATGCCGCGAGCATTTCTTCGATCACGTGCAGAGACCAATTCTCGAACGTAGGCTTGCATCCTCGCAGCCTCTGGAAAATTAAGTAGCACTTGGTCTACCGATTGATTTTCTTCTAAGATGGCTTCACGAATCACCTCGACATCTTTGCGTCGGCCCTGCTCGTTGGATATGACGATCCGACCATTTTCCAGCGGGGCCTCATCTTCCACACGCGAATCTTCCTTTGTGACATATTCAGCCGCTTGTCTTAGGCTTCCTGCTCGTGGCTCAATATGCGCTTTGGGGATTAGATTCTTAAGCGTGGTGAAGCGAACTGCATGTGGATTTTCAATGAGAATTTGCCAATGGCGGTACCCAGATTTCCCTTCCTCAAGCTGGCCCATGTAGGTATAATTCGAAAGAGCCTCCTCAACGTATTCGCGGTCATAATCTTTGGCTGGAATAGTCAATAGCCAAGATCTCGATTGCTTGGTTTTTTCGCTCATTTTTATCTTTCCTTTCATCAAAACTACGTTCTATCTGCGCTGCGACAGCGACAGAAGTGGGGGGTAACACTAGCCCCCACTTGGCCCTCGCCAGTCGATGCTCGCTCCGCTCGCATCTCCCAGCTCGGGCCAACTCATTTACAGGATTCGCTGCTTTATCACCCGGACCTCGACGGTGCCTCCGCCACGCTTCTCGATTTCAGCTCCATAGAATGGCACCTGAGCAACAAGCGCATCGACAGATTTCACTAGCCGAGCTGTATTTAGGTAGGGATGTTGTATCTGGTACACGAGCCCTGGCAGATTATGCTGACGCCGAATGGTCGGTGGTAACCCTTCCGGCATCAACCCCGCGCGCTCCCAAGCCGCCAAAGAATTTGGCCCGGGCTCAAAGACGTCTTCAGGCCTCTGAACTCCTCGCTCACTTAGTGGTGTGCCAAAGATTCCATTGATTTTCATTCGCCAGTGTTCTCTGGCTTTTGGAAAACTGCCGAACTCCGAATAGAGAGCGAGGGCGAATACACTAGCTAAAAACAGATAGATGACGATCATGATCGCGCTGATCATTACGCATCACCGACCTTCTGAACTTGCGTCGCCCAAAGGTATATTCCCGCTGCGCTTCCAGAGGAATAGGCACCTACGTGCAGATCAACAAATTGCGCTCGGTCGCCATCCCTGAGCGCCGGCTTCTTATCGGCGACAACCGTCACTCGTTGTTCTGTGGCTAGCCTCCCAAAAGGCACTATCACAGGGACCGTCCACTGGAGAATCCCCTGAGCTGTCTTCTGCTCACCGTCTTTTCCGGTCTTCGGCGATACCTCGCCATACACCTCGGCACCTTGAAAGAACGGGAGCAGAGGTGTCATGCTGCTAGGAAAAACTGTCTTGGTCATTTGAAAACCTTTCCGGCACCCAGATTGCCGTTGTCTTTGCAGGCATCAGTCTGCGTTAGGAAGACATGCCTGCGCTCGATGTTTTGCGCCCAACATCTGGGATTGAAACGCCCCTTTAGTTTACTTCAGCCATCATTGCAACTCGGAACAAATTTCCACCTAATTTTGGGTGTAGTTCCGGACGTTTGGGAAACAGGTCCCACAAGCGGGCATAATGGGTTTTCGAGCGTTCGAAAAATACTCAGCACAGACTCTCAAATGCTGCGAAAAACAGCAGACGGTTGCGCGAAAGTCCGTGTTGCCCGCTGCGAACGCAGGCTGGAAACGCGAGTAGCTCCACTCAGCCCCACCGAAGATTGGTGCCCCCTAAGAACCGAATCTCAGTGGTGAGGTGTTTCGGCGAATATAGACCGTCGACATCCCGGACAAAGCGTAAAGTGTTTGGGGATTTGAAGAAAGATGTGAATTTTGAACCTATCGGACCTGGCAGAAACTCACCGGATAAATGCCACACTTGAAATCGGTTTAGACCATCTCTCCCAAGAGGAGCAGTTTTTTACGCCATGGGAGGTCGCTGCGCTCATGGCTGAGCGACTGATCCCTGACCCTCACCTACCTTCTTCCGTCAGGGTTCTCGACCCCGGAGCAGGGCCTGGAATCCTTTCAGCTGCAGTTGTAGAGCGGATCACGTCACTTTGTCCCACTACCGAAATTCACATCACAGCTGTGGAAAAGGATGCCACGCTAATCCCCACGCTGACGGACACCCTCAAGGCCTGTGTTGCCTTCAATCCACGGGTCACCTATTCGGTGCACAATGCTGATTTCATCTATTGGGGCTCAGACCAGCAGGATCTCTTCAAGGAAGCATCTGAGGCAAGAAAATATGATCTCTGCATCCAAAACCCTCCCTACGCAAAACTCCCTGCAAAGTCCCCAGAATCCACTCACCTCAAAGCTGAAGGCATCCACGCCCCAAACCTTTACGCCGCGTTTTTGGCCATAGCCAAAACCCTCCTCGCAGACCGTGGCAGACTCACCGCAATCACCCCACGCTCGTTCTACAACGGCACATACTTCACCCGATTCCGGCAGTTCATGTTCGACACCACCAGTATCGAATCCATCCACACCTTCGAATCCCGCAGAGAAGTTTTCAAAGACACAGGTGTACTGCAAGAGTCGATCATCACCACGTTCATTTCCAGCAAGGAAACTCCCGAAAACGTTGAACTTTCCACCTCGCGATCCCAAGCCCACGATGTGACCTCACGCACCGTCGATTACAACGCAGTCGTAGTAGGCGGTGTCATCTTTGTTCCCGCCACCGACAAAGATGAAAACGCTGTTGCATGGATGTCCAACGTCACCGCAGCCCTTGCCGAGCTGCCGTTCAACGTTTCTACAGGCCGAGTCGTTGACTTCCGATCACGTGACAAACTCGCCACAGAACCAACCGACAGCGCTGTCCCAATCGTCTACCCGGCACACTTCAACCAACAAGGAATCACCCACCCCAAACCGACCGTCACCAAACCCCAGTACTACATGTCCGATGACATCGAGAGTGACAAGAATCTTGTCCCCGCAGGTTCCTATGTTCTCGTGAAGCGTTTCAGTGCGAAAGAGGAAAAACGACGAATCGTTGCCGCAGTTTGGAACGGACCGACCGCAGCGTTTGATAACAAAACAAACTTCTTCCACCACAATGGCCAAGGGCTCGACCAGGAATTGGCGATTGGTCTTGCAATATGGCTGAACTCCACCTATGTCGATGATTTTTTCCGCGTGTTTTCTGGGCACACGCAGGTCAACGCAGGCGATCTGAAAATGATGCCTTACCCAACTGTCGAACAGCTTCACGCTCTTGCGGCACTACAAAACACATCACCCGATGAAGCCGTTTCCACGGTGTTCGGAAGCTAGCCTGTAGTACATGGCTACCCTTGACGAGGCGAAAGATATTCTCACCCAGCTTGGATTCGACGCGAAAAGAACCAACGATATTTCCGCACGAACCCTTCTCGCGTTGGCCCATGTTGATGAAACCGACTCGTGGGCGGACGCCACCAACGAGATGTATGGAGTCCGTGGGCTGATGGATTTCATGCGTTCTAGGCTCGACTATCCAATCGCGGAAAATAGCCGCGAGACAGTTCGCCGTTTCGTGCTGAAACAGTTCGGTGAGGCAGGATTCGTCATTAAAAACGCCGACGACCCGTACCGACCCACAAACTCAAGCCTGAACAACTACAAACTCACCCCCGAAGCACTAGAAGTCGTGCAATCCTATGCCTCGCCGGAGTTCGATTCGGTCGTTGAGAGATATTTGGCTGAGAGGCTCACCCTTATCGAGCAGCATCAAGCGGCCCGCCAACGAGGGAGGTTTACAGTGACCCTTCCAGGTGATGTAGACCTCACGCTGAAAAAGGGCGGACAGAATGAGCTGATCAAAGATATGGTCGAGAAGTTTTGCCCGCAGTTCATTGACAATGGCCGAGTGCTGTATATCGGGGATGCCGATCAGAAACTGGTGCATTTCGATTCTGACACGCTTGCAAATCTTGGGGTTGAGCTCGATGAACACGGCAAAATGCCCGATTTGATTGTGTACGAGCCGTCCAAGAATTGGCTGTATCTGATGGAGGCCTGCTCAACTCATGGGCCTGTTGACCACTCTCGATACAGGGAGTTGCACGAGTTGTTCGGTAGCTCTTCTGCGGGTCTTGTGTTGGTGTCGTGTTTCCCCGATAAGCGGACGATGCGGTCCTATTTGCTGGATTTAGCTTGGGAAACTGAAGCGTGGGTTGCGGATGAGCCGACGCATATGATCCACCTTGATGGGCAGAGGTTTCTAGGTCCATATAGCTGAGAATCAATTCCCCCGAAAGAGAAGGGCCGCCGTTCCTTACCCAAGTGACATGGGGATTTGGAGAACAGGCGATGGGGAATCTAAACCGTGTAATATTTACTTCATGCCAAGACCTCGTTTAATGCTCGGACAAGTTGGATCAATCCGCGTCGCCGAACGGCCGACAACCGGAACGTCTGCCCCCTTCGTAGCAACAGCCTGGCTTCGCCGCCTGGACGGGAAGAAGGTACGGCTCGAAGTCTGTGGATCTTCCGTATCCAATGCCCGGCAAAACCTCCTTGAACGCGCACAAGCCAAGAAACATGAAGGCACGTCAAATGCAACGAATCTCACTGCTTACTCGACATATAAGGAGGTAGTGCTTGAGTATCTCAATTTCGAGCGGCGCGACGACCGGATCAAACCCCAGTCAGTTGACCGCTATGAATCGATGGCCAAGAACCACCTCCTACCCTCGCTCGGTGAATTCCTACTTCACGAGCTAACTCGAGCTGTCGTCTCAAACTTTGCTAGAAAGCTCCCTCCGAGCACTGCCCGTGAGTGCCGCAAGGTTTTTCGCAATAGTTGGCGATGGGCTCAAGATGAGAACCTGGTTGATAGGGACTGTCCTTGGGGCGACATCGTTCTGAAGTCCTCTACGCCTCTACCCAAAAAGCGAGATGACTACGCAACTCCTGAGCAACTCCTTAAGCTCAGAAGGATTGCAGATGCAGATTCGCCCTTCATGGCAGCATTTATGAGGACTTCCATGGATACTGGAATGCGCATCAGCGAATTGCTAGGGCTTTCACGGGCTGACATCGACTGGGAGAACGCTACGCTTACAGTGCACTCTGGCGTTGTCCACCAGAAGGGGCGTGGGCTCGTGCGCGGCGACACAAAGACCCACTCCTCTGTGAGAGTCTTGAAAATTACAGACGCGACCCTAGTGAAGATTTCCGAATTAGCTGAGCATCTAGACGCAATGTGCCATTTCGAGGCAGATCCAACCCAAATTCCTTTGCTTTCTATTGACGGAAAATTCAATTACCCCAGCTCGGTCAATAAGCGTCGGCGGGAAATGTTGGCGGGGACTGGCCTGGAAGGCATCACGCCGCACACCATCCGCAAAACTATCGCCACGGTAGTTGCTAATGCGACGAAGGATCATGAAGCAGCGGCTGAAATTCTGGGGCACGAAAACGTCATGGTTACGGGCCGACATTACTATCAGCGCGATACAGGTCCCAGGGATGCAACCGGAGCCATGGAAAAATTCCTCGAATCAGGTGGACAGAAGCAAATTAGCCCTTCTTAAACCCTTCTATTTGCCCAATCGATTCCTCACGCGAGCCGTGGGCACCTACCCTTAACCCCTGTACAGAATGGCCCCTGTAGCAAAGGTAACCCCGATCAAGCGCCTTTCCTATACCCGTCCAGTGTGAGTTCGAGTCTCACCTGGGGCACCACTCGGGAGGGGGTTTCGGAAAAGTTTTCCGGAACCCCCTCCCCTTTCGTTTTCAGCAAGAAGTGACACGGCTTGCTGGTAAACATCGCTTTCCTAAACCTCAAAACCCGGAAATTCACCACCAGGCCGAGTCGGAAGCAAGCAACGACACGTTGACAGCAGCACAGGAGATCGCGGTCGCCAATGGTGGTCCGGCCCCGCCCCGCATGAGGCGAACCAAGAGCGCTATAGAGAATTAGCGGAGGTAATCGAGTACCAGCTCACTGAGACGAAAACGGCATAAGCGAAAGGAAGAACGAGCGGAACGAAGGCACCTATAGCAATACAGACCGCAAGCAAGCCGACGGACTTAAGTCCACCTTTGAGCTCTGTAGATGACGCAACGAGAAGCACTGTCGGTATGGCAACGACGAAAAGAAGAGCGATGAGCAGAAGAGCAGGCGCCCCGTGTAAATACCCCGCAAGAAGAGTCCCGATGCCCGCGCAAATCCACAAGAGCTTTTGCAAACTCACAACTCGTACCTCCGGCTACTTGTTAGGCGTATTTGCACGAGTCTAGTTAACCCTTCTTTTCCTTCCTGCGGGCTTCTCTGCGTTCGCGGCGTCGAGCGCGTTTGGCTTTGCGGATATCGACGACCCAACACGGTACGAACGGCCACGGAAGTGGAATCCCGAACGCGCCCGTAAAACCAATGATTCCGATGCCCCCGGCAGCCATGCATAAAACAAGCAACACCGTTTCAACAGGCTCGGGAAGGTTCATAATTCCGAACAAAACGAAGGCACTGGCAGTACCAATAACCAGCGATCCGTAGGGATAGACGAAGAGCGCGCCATCGCTCTCTGAACCGTTTACATCGCCCTCGTCGTACCATTCCTCCGTTTTGGGCGCCCTTCGCACGCCCTGGATGTAGAAGGTCCAGCAAGCGATCATCAACAGGACTCCACCGATACAGACCAGCAGCACAGTAATATCAAGATCCCTGCTCATAGAGTATGACCTCCAAAGCTTGAGTGTCAGGTACCAAACAAGCTACCAGCGTCTGATCAAGCAAGCTCGGGAGCAATTTGAAGGTTCGCGGCTAGTTGATCAGGCCGTAGCTGCGCCAAATCTTGAGCATCTTAGGCCGGTTTTTGTAACGGATGGCTAGCTCTTCCATCTTTTCCAGCACTGCCTTACGCGCGACTGGATCGGCCGGGAAGCAGTTGATGATTTGCGTCGCCGATGCGGCAGCCTGCTTGTACGCCCTGTCGCCACTTGCCCGAGCAATGTGCTCAGGTTCCCTGAGCATGATTTCAAGTGCACGTTCCGGGTCGTGACTGGATAGCACTGAACGGGCGAATTCAAATGCAGAGTGAACGTCGGCCTCGTCGCCATCTACCACCGACAGGCCCAATTCCGGATCGTTGAATCTCATTGCCGCTTGCAGGAGCATCACGTCTCTGCCCGGGATGCCCTCTGGGATGAGGTCGATCACGTCTTCGGTCACTCCCGGTCCATGGATCACGCGGTCAAATGTCACTGTTCCCGGGTTTTCTTTGAACTTTTCAATGCGGTAGTCCAACAACGCTTTGTCTCCCAGGTAGGCGCGCAATCGGTTTTCAAAGAAATCGATTTCGTTCCACTGGATCGGTGTATCCCACTTCGAAAGGACTGCTTTGACCTCATCTTTCCTGCCCCGTGACTCATAGAACTCGATGAGGTCCTTCACGGAGTTACCGTCGAGCAGTATTGATTCGATCTGGTCGTCGTCGCCACGCAAGAATGCAACATCGAGGAAGAGCGCCTTGGCACCGTACTTCGGTGGATTCGCCTCAAAGGCTGCGGCGATTGATTCGACCGCATCAGCGCCGAGAAGTCCCGCGTAGGCCCTCAGATCAGGCTCAACAAACGGCGCTTCCAGTGTCTCCTTCACCAACCACTTGGCAAGTTTTTGTTGGTCCTCAACGCCGTCAGCGCATGCTCGCGCGTGCAGGTCGAAGCATCGATGCAGCTCGTCGCCGAGCATCCCGGAAGAATCATCCGCACGTCCCAAAACCGCATTCAACCTCGTGATCGCGCGCTCAATTTGGGGGCGTACTGCGACGCCACGGTGCTCATCAACGTACGCCTCCACCACGTCAAGGGCATCGCTCCAGTGCCGTGCGAGTTCCATACTTTGCCAATAATCCCGAAATCCACTGCTCTTCCGCGATGCAGCGGTGATCGCCGATTTCACGTGTTCACGGACTTGTTTGTCATCGCCCGAACTCTTCAAGGCGTTAAACTCCAGCATCTCTTCGACCTCTGGAATCTGCCGCAGATGGTCAATGAGTCGCCGCAGTTCATCTGGGCTGGCAGAATCCACGTAGGTGTCCACCGCGTCTGGAGCCGACTCGTTGGAGGTAGCAGAGGAATCGGTAACCGCGGAATCGTCGAACGAGAGCTCGTTCGGGATGAGCAGCGCAAGTGCGACTGCCACCGCGTGTTTACACCATTGCGTGCCCACCGGGCAGTCGCACGTAGTGCCAACCCGATCCCCTTGCACAAACAATGTCGTTCGGTATGTCCACGTCCCTTGGACTGCGGCCTGAACTTCAGATTCAGTATCGCTAAGGATGGTGACATCTGCGGAGGAGATTTTTTTCCCTCGGTTAAATGCTCCTGAACCTGCGGCGTCTTCGATGGTTTCTTCTGTCAGCCAGCCCAAAATGGTGGTAGTCATTTCGCCAGTCTAACGCAGGTAGAGAAGAGCAACATGGGCATTAGGCGATGGCTTGGTTAGACTACGGCGCATGCGCCAGACCTATATCGCCGGCTTTGTCGCCGGAGCACTCATGTTGACCACGCTGACGGTTCCCGCACATGCACAGGAAGGGGCAGCGCAAGAGGACGCTCCAGTCTCCCCGAGCAACGCGCTGAAGGACACCATCGATTCGTTTGCTGCGCTGTCTGACGCGACCAGCTCGGCAAAGAAGGACGCTGAGAGCAACAAGGACAGCACAGACGGCAAGGACTCCAAGGACAAGCCGAAGGGGCTCATCGAGGCTCTTGAGCCGAACCCGGAGAAGGATCCGATGTACATCGATCCGGAGAAAAACCCGCTGAAGAAGGTGTCTAGCTCCGAGATGTTTACCGAGTGGACCGACGACATGGAAGAAGGCGAAGGCAAGGAGGTCGTCCAAGCTTGGGCAAGGGGCTCTTCCATCCCGGATACTGCTAACCCGGTTGAGCTGTGGAAGATGGAAGCCCAGGGCTCCGCAAAGATGGGCAAAGGGCTTTTCACCGGCGATTTCGCCCTGAGCTCAGAAGGATCCAGCCAGCGTACTTCCGTGTGGATCCCGGTCGTCCTCGGCATGATGGTCATTGGCCAGATCATTGAGCTGGCTATGCGTGGTATTCGTATGGCAACACAGTAGTTTCTACTGCTCGGGCGGTGCGTTTTATCATCCCGCATTCGGCGCGTAATATACGGGACTACGCAAGTATTCATCGTATGCGGGAGACCAATGCATTACCCACCCCACGCAAAGCGGCGTCTTTTCGCCGCTGTGCTCGCCGCGGCCCTGCCGCTCGCGGGCTGCGTTACTAACACAGAGGGCGGCAACCCGGACGGCTGGGAGCCGATCGTTCCGGACGCCGTACCTGAGATTGCGGCGATGGTGCCGCCAGAAATTGCCGCAGACGGCGTGCTCAACGTCGGCGCGAACCCACCGTTCGCCCCGTTCGAGTTCAAAGACTCCACCGGGCAGGTCATCGGTGTGGAGATGGACATTGCCCGTGCACTCGCTGGTGTCATGGGGATGGACTTCGATGTTGCAGACATGGACTTCTCGATGATCCTGCCCGCTGTCTCCAGTGGCAGCCTCGACGCCGGTGCTTCAGGTTTTACCGATAACGAGGAACGCCGCCAGACCTTCGACTTCATCAATTTCCTCTACGCGGGTATTCAGTGGGCTGCCGCTCCTGGCGCCGACGTGGATCCGAATGATGCGTGCGGTTTGACGGTCTCGGTGCAGCGTACGACGGTTTCGGAGACCGACGACGTTCGTCCGAAGTCAGAAGCCTGCGAAGCAGCGGGCAAGGACCCGATTACTGTGCTTGCCTTCGACACAGCAGACAACGCAGCGCTTGCAACGCTTGTCGGGCGCGCCGATGCTTACAGCGCCGACTCCCCTGTTACCGCGTGGGCTGTGGAGCGCTCCGACGGCAAGATGGAAATGATCGGCGACATGTTTGACGCCGCGCCGTACGGCATTGCTGTGCCGAAGGGTTCTGCGCTTGCGCCGGCGATGGCTGCCGCGATGCAGCACCTCATCGATACCGGCGATTACCAGCGCATCCTTGCGCAATGGAATATCTCGACAGGTCTGCTCGACCAGGCTTTGATTAACGAACAACCAGTGGGAGAACACTAAGCATGAGCACCCCATATTCCCAGTACGTCGCCTCTCAGGGCGAACGCAAGCGTCCTGAGCGTATCGAGGCGAAACCGTTGCGCCACCCTGGACGGTGGACGCTCGCAGTGATTCTTGTGCTGCTTGTGGTCTGGTTTGTCATCGGCGCGGCCCGAAACGAGGCTTACGGCTGGGACATCTACTTCCAGTACCTGCTGGATACCCGCATCGCTATGGCGGCCCTGCACACCATTGCAATCACGGTGCTGGCGATGCTGCTCGGCGTTGTCGGCGGTGTGCTGTTGGCCGTCATGCGCATGAGCCCGAACCCGGTGTTCAAGACGGTGGCGTGGGTGTTCCTGTGGATCTTCCGTGGTACCCCGGTCTACGTCCAGTTGATGTTCTGGGGCTTGATTGGCGCGATCTACGACTCGATCAACGTCGGCTTCGCCCAGATTCCGCTTGAGCCGTTTACCTCTTCAGCGTTTACCCTGGCCGTTGTTGGCCTCGGTTTGAATGAGGCCGCCTACATGGCAGAGATCGTCCGCTCCGGTGTCTCCGCAGTGCCGGAGGGCCAGGTTGAGGCCTCGAAGGCATTGGGCATGAGCTGGGGGCAAACGATGACCCGTACGGTGTTGCCGCAGGCAATGCGCATCATCATTCCGCCGACCGGCAACGAATTCATCTCCTTGCTCAAGACATCTTCGCTCGTCGTTGCTGTGCCGTACTCGCTTGAGCTTTACGGCCGCTCGATGGATATCGCCGCCGCCCTGTTCCAGCCAGTACCGCTCCTTCTGGTGGCTGCGACCTGGTACCTGGTGATCACGTCGTTGCTCATGGTCGCCCAGCACTACCTGGAGCGCTACTTCGACCGCGGCGCCACCCGCCAGCTCACTGCTCGCCAGCTCGCCAGCCTGGCTGACGCCGAGGGCACCATTCCGAACAACGTTGAAATTGTCGAAGAACCGCAGAAGAAGGGACAGCGCTAATGACCGTCAAGGAAACTCCTATGATCCAGGCGGTAGATGTCTGGAAGTCCTTCGGCAGCCTCGACGTGCTCAAGGGCATCGACCTTGAGGTCGCCCCCGGCGAGGTGACGTGCCTGATCGGCCCGTCCGGCTCTGGTAAGTCCACGCTGCTGCGTTGTGTGAACCACTTGGAAAAGGTCAACGCGGGTCGTCTGTACGTCGACGGCGAGTTGATCGGCTACAAGGAGCGCGACGGCGCACTCTACGAGATGAGTGAGAAGGACGCCGCCAAGCAGCGTCGCGATATTGGCATGGTGTTCCAAAACTTCAACCTGTTTGGCCACCGCACGGTGCTGGACAACATCATCGAAGCCCCGGTGCACGTCAAGGGCCAGCCGGTTGCAGAGGCCACTGCGCGCGCGAAGGAGCTGCTTGCGATGGTCGGTCTTGAGTCGAAGGCTGACGCGTACCCGATCCAGCTCTCCGGTGGTCAGCAGCAGCGTGTGGCAATTGCCCGTGCGGTTGCAATGGATCCGAAGCTGATGCTTTTCGACGAGCCCACCTCCGCCCTCGACCCCGAACTCGTTGGCGAAGTGCTGCGTGTGATGCGCAAGCTCGCCGATGATGGCATGACCATGCTGGTGGTCACTCACGAACTGTCGTTTGCCCGCGAGGTCGCAGACAAGGTCGCGTTCATGGATGGTGGCCAGATCATCGAGAACGGCACACCGGAACAGGTGCTGGATAACCCGCAACACGAGCGTACGAAGTCGTTCGTCTCCACGCTGTTCTAGCCGGACACTCCCTTACACGAAACGGCCGCCCACATCCGGGCGGCCGTTTTTCATCCATACAACAAGCCTGCGAGGCCGCGGACTAGTGTGGTGGCGCCTCCGAAGAACGCAAGCCCGAGCGCGATGCGGTAGGCCTTCGCGGACGGTACGTGCGGGGCCAGCCGCTTTCCCGCGGTGATTCCGAGAAGCATGCCGCCAAAGGAGGCGACCCACAGCCAGGGGTTGATCGAGGAAATATCCGCCGCACCAGAGAGTTCCTTTGCCCCGAACGACAGTGCGCCGGCGACGAAGAACAACGGCTGCAAGGTGGCGGCATAGATGCGCTGTGGCCAACGTGCCGCGTGCGCGTAAACGGTAAATGCCGGCCCGGCAACGCCTGCGAGGGTGTTCATGAACCCGCCGACGGCGCCAGCGGCAGCTGCAGGAACCACACCTTCGATCTGAGGCACGTAGCGCTTGCCCAACGTCACCACTGACAGGGCGATGAGTAACAGGGCACCGACGATGATGAGCAGGGCGCTCGTCGATACGTGAGAGACCACCCACACCCCGGGAAGCACGCCGATGATGAGCGCGCCTGCGATCGGCCAGAACTTAGACCAATCGATGTCGCGGCGCATCCCCCAGGTGTTAAACACCGCATTGACCATGGCGATAACGTTGATCATGAGCACGCCAACCACAGGTCCCAACAGCAACGAGAGCACAGGCCCGGTGATCAGACCCAGTCCCATGCCGGAAATGCGCTGCAGCCCAGCGCCCATCACAACTGCGAGCGCGACGGCGATCAACACGATCAATTGCTGAATTTCTCCCGAATCGCGTCGTGGACGCTCTCCGGCACGAGTCCGGAAATGTCACCGCCGTACTTCGCAACCTCTTTGGTTAGCGAGGACGAGATGTAACCGTACTTCTCATCCGTCAGCAGGAAGTAGGTATCCACGCCGGTCAGGCGTCGGTTCATCTGTGCCATCGGCAGTTCGTACTCGTAATCGAGCGAGGAGCGCAAGCCCTTAATCAGCGCGCTGATCTCGTGCTGGGTGGTGTAATCGACCAATAGGCCCGCCCAGCTATCCACGCGAACGCCCTCAAGGTGTGAGGTGGCTTCGCGGATGAGGTCGACGCGCTCGTCGATAGTAAACAGCCCCGACGTCTTCGTTGGGTTGCCAGTGACCAGCACGATCACTTCGTCGAAATGACGAAGGGCACGGGTGACAATGTCGAGGTGCCCGTTCGTGATCGGGTCGAACGAGCCAGGGCAGACTGCGATGGTCAATTTAGTTGTCCTCTGCTTCCGGGTCGGCGTAGACCGCCATATCCATACGTGCAATACCGTAGATGCGACGCTTGAGCTTCTGGCCGGTCGGGGTGAACTCCGCAGGCCATGCAGTCTCCGGGCTTTCGCGGTGGCGTTCAACGACAACCACTGCCCCATCCGCCAGCGCAGGTTTGAGGGCCTCGACCATCTCTGCGACCGCCTCGTCGGCTAGTTCGTATGGAGGGTCTGCCAGCACCATGTCGAAGTGTTTCTTCGGCGCCGATGCAACGTAGGTCGACGCCTTCATCTGGTGGATGTGCACGTTGGGGTGCTTGACCACGCCTGCGTTGTATTCGATGATTTTCGCTGCCTCAGGGTCGCTCTCCACCAGCACGACCTCTGCCGCACCACGCGACGCGGCCTCGAGCCCGAGCGCACCCGAGCCTGCAAACAGGTCGAGCACATGCTTATCGACGAACCCGAAACGCACCTGCAACGACGAAAACAGCCCCTCGCGGGCCCGGTCGGATGTAGGTCGCGTTCCTGCCGGCGGCACTTTGATCTTTCGGCCGCGGGCTTCTCCCGAAATGATGCGGTTCATTCCCATAATTTTAACCAGCTAACTCTTGTCCAAATATTCGAAGTCTTCTGCCACGAACCCGGCGGTGGCTGCCCTGGCGAACTCGGGTTGGTTTGCCACCAACGTGGCGGCGTCGTCGTAGGCACGTTTAACGATGTCGTAGTCCTCAACCAAGTTAATCAACCGCAGCGTGCGTTTGATGCCGGACTGGCCTGTGCCGAGCACGTCACCTTCGCCGCGGTTAAGCAGGTCAAGCTCCGCGAGCGCGAACCCGTCCGCTGTAGCCGCTACCTGGGATACGCGGGTGAAGCCGGGGCTGCCTTCCTCCGCGAGCGTGTGGAACAGACACAGCGACTGGTTGCCGCCACGCCCAACTCGGCCGCGCAGCTGGTGCAACTGGGAGACACCGAAATGCTCCGACTCGCGCACGACCATCACCGTGGCATTCGGCACATCCACGCCGACCTCGATCACCGTCGTGGACACCAGCACGTCGATGCCGCCTTTGGCGAAGTCCGCCATGACGTTGTCTTTCTCGTCGCCTTTGAGGCGTCCGTGCAGGATGCCGACTGTCAGGTCCGCAAACTCCGTTGCGGCGAGATGCTCGGCAACCTCAAGTACGCCGCCTTCGCCGTCGATACGCGGACACACGATGTAGGCCTGGTGCCCGGCTGCAACTTCTTCGCGGATCTTCTCCCAAGCGCGCTCCACCCAGCGCGGTTTGAATTCCGGGACCACCGCAGACTGGATCGGTTTGCGCCCACCGGGAAGTTCGCGCAGCGTGGATACTTCCAAGTCGCCGAACACCGTGATCGCAATGGTGCGTGGGATCGGCGTTGCCGTCATCACCAGCAAATGCGGTGTGGTCTCCCCCGCTTTGGCACGCAGGGCGTCGCGTTGCTCTACGCCGAAGCGGTGTTGTTCGTCGACAACGACAAGCCCCAGGTTGAAAAAGTCCACGCCCTCTTGGAGCAGGGCGTGCGTACCGACGACAATGTCGGCCTCCCCGGAAACAATCTTCAGCAGTGCCTCTTGGCGCTGCGCGACCGTCATCGATCCTGTCAGCGCAACCACTCGGGTGGGGAGACCCGCACGCATGAGAGTGAACGTTAGCGAACGCGCGTGTTGCAGCACGAGAACTTCCGTCGGAGCAAGCAATGCCGCCTGCGCGCCGTTATCGACGGCCTGGAGCATCGCCATCAGCGACACCACCGTCTTTCCGGAGCCAACCTCGCCTTGGAGCAGGCGACTCATCGGCACCGTCTTGGACATATCAGCCGTGATGTCCGTGATCACTTCCTTCTGGCCGCGGGTCAGCGGGAACGGCAGACCGTCCAGCAGCTTGTCCTCATCGCCCCCCTTCACATAGGGCATCTCGGGCGCCCTGTGAGCGGAGGTGTCGATGCGTCGCACACCCATCGCCAGCGCGACCGAGAGCGCCTCGTCGTACTTCAGTCGCTCCTTCGCCCGTGCAGGGCCTTCCGCACCAGGCTCGTGAATCTGGCGGACCGCTGCATTGAGGGGTAGCAGGCCGATGGGGGTGAAGCCAAGGGGCTCGTCGATACGCGGCAGCGATTTCAACACCGCATGCACAGCCCCCATAATCGTCCACGTGCTGACCTGCTTCGACGCCGGATACAGGGGAAGCCACTGGCGGCCACGCAGCATTTCTTCCAGATCGCCGAAGTGAGACAGCTGACGCATGGAACCGGTCGCCTCAGTAGGACCGTCCATGAGCACGAAGTCAGGGTGCTGCAGCTGAGGCTGATTACGGTAGAAATCCAACTTGCCCGTCAGCATCGCGCGCCGACCCGGCTTCAGCACCCGTTGGGCATATTGGGAGCCGAAGAAGGTGGCTTGGAACTCCGTACGCCCATCGTGGATCATCACCTTGGTAATCGGCCGCTTGGGCGTCTTTTTAGTGTAAAACGTGTTGGCGTCGACGACCTCGCCGATCACGGTGATAGTATCGCCTGCTTCGACCCCGGTCAGGTCAGCACCGGTGCCGTAGTGCAGGTAGCGTCGCGGATAGTGCCGAAGCAGCTCGCCGCACGTGGAAATGGTGAGGTGTTTCTCAATCGCCCGTGCCTGCTTCGCAGGAATAACCTCAGTCAGTGGCCGATTGTCCTCAAACCCCAGCATTTACTCCACCCCGATCTCCGCACATGCTTGCAATCCGTCTGCAGGATAAACCATGACCTGGACGCCGAGCTCAGTGTTCAGCGTGCGAAGCTCCTCCTCCGACAGCTCAGCTGGGTCAAACAGCACCGTGACTTGCTCCCCGCCGTGTTCGAGCAGGCGTTTGCATGCCCGCTTCACAGCATCGAGCGGGTCTTCGGCGATAAGCAGCGTCTCCCCACGTGCGGTGACCACCACATCACCCTTGGCAACCGCGCCGCTGAGTGTCAGCGCGCCCTTCTTTGCGCGGTGAGCCACTGCCGTACGCATCTCGCCAGCCGCCTCAGACATGGAAAACGCGGCGGTAGCCAGCGGCTGGTTCGGATCGTGCACAGACAGCGCTGCAATACCGGAGACTAACCGGACTGTAGGAAGCAGTGTGATCGTCTGTTCCAGCGCTCGGGTTGCTTTCTCCACGGCAGCGAGATTCCGGTTACTGAGCAGCCCATTCGGCAGCACGATGATCTCGTTGCTGCCCGAACGCCGAATCACGGAGAGCATGTCCGAGATCACCTCGTCGCCCGGGGCAACAGTGACCACACCTGCTTCCTTATACAGCTCTGTCAGGGAGCCGGGAGGAGTCACGGCCACAATCAAGCGATCGGGGTTTCGCACCACTGGGGCACCCGGGAGCACTTCAAGGCGCAGGTTTTGGACCTTGCCGAGGCGATACGCCGTCTCAATCACAGCACCTGCATCGAGCGTGTGAATGTGCACAGTGGCTTCCGTATCAGATAGCCGAGCGATGACCAGGCTGTCGCCCAAGGTGCGCAACTCGGTTTCCAACTCCGCAATATCGCCCAGAAACCCAAAGAGCACCTCAAGGGAGTGCTCCCGACCCGACGGCCCCGCATGCGCCATGTCAACGTGCACGTCGCGGTCTGCCCCTTCAGCAGGTGCCGGGGTGCTTTCTGCGCTGGCTTCTGTGCTGCTTTCTGCGCTGCGTACGGCGCTCTCTTGGACATCACCATCGGGTGCCGTTGCGGGACTATCCTCTACCTCTTCCAACAGCGCCTCGAGCAGAATCACCACACCGGTACCGCCGGCATCAACCACTCCGGCCTCGCGCAGCACTGGCAGCTGCGACGGCGTGTTGGCCAAGGCCACCCTGGCCGCGGATGTCGCAGGTGCTGCGACATCGAGCAAGCTCAACGGACGCCCAATGTCCTCTACCGCTTGTTGGGCAGCCACAGACGCCGCTCGGAGCACCGTAATCACGGTGCCTTCCACCGGATCCGCAATGGCTTGGTCCACAAACTTCACGGCATGCGCCAATGCGTCCGCGACCATCTCCCCGTCCGAAGCATCGTCTTTGACAGACTGCGCGATTCCGCGCATCACCTGGGACAACACCACACCTGAGTTGCCGCGTGCTCCACGTACAGCGCCGACGGCCAGGGCTTCGGCGACATCGACGGCGCTGGCGTCGTCGCCAAGCAAAGCTGCTTGCTCGCAGGCTGAACGCATCGTGTGCGCCATGTTGGAGCCCGTATCGGAGTCCGGCACGGGAAAGACGTTGAGGCTGTTGATCTCCACTCGGCGCCGCTCCAGCTCGGCGGAGGCGCGTTGGGCCCACGCACGCAACCCTGCGGCGTCGATAAGCGGAGTGACAGACATGAAGCGAAAGCTTACAGGGAGCTGTTACAGACTCCAGTCGATGGGATTCGCACCCTGTGCTTGAAGCGCTTCATTTGCACGCGAGAACGGGCGCGAACCGAAGAAACCGCGCGATGCTGATAACGGCGACGGATGCGGCGACTCAATCCGGGGAGTATCCCCCAAAAATCTCGCAGCTGTCTGTGCGTCACGGCCCCACAAGATAGCTACGAGTGGCGCATCTCGGCGGACAAGCGCCTCAATTGCGGCCTGGGTAACCTCTTCCCAGCCTTTGCCACGGTGTGACGCGGGCTTTCTCGGACGCACGGTAAGCACCCTGTTGAGCAGCAAAATGCCTTGCGACGACCACGACGACAGGTCCCCATCCGCCCGGGGCGGGATACCCAGATCAGCCTGCAGCTCTTTGTAGATATTCACCAGCGACCTTGGCGCCGCCACCCCAGGCTGGGTGGAAAACGCGAGCCCCATCGGGTGTCCTGGGGTCGGATACGGGTCTTGGCCCAGGATGAGGACCCGGACATCGTCGAACGGATCCGCAAAAGCCCGCAAAATATCGTGGCCACGCGGCAGGTAGTCGTCCTCTGTGCGCAAAAACTGCCCCATTGCGTGGATTCGATCTTCCACCGGAGCGAGCGGTTCCTGCCAAGATTCGTGCACGGGCAACATTTAGAAACTCTCCCATCCGGTGGTCAATTCTGGGGCCTCGCCGTCGATGCGCACCCCGGGCTTGCGGGTGACTGCGCCAATCGAACGGAACCCAACCGGTGCGGACCCATCGATCGTGCCGATGAGGGTGTGGTCCTCCCCACCTGTGAGCACCCACTCCCACGGGTCGACGCCAAGGAGTACGCCCGCAGCCTGCAAGGTCGCATCCGGGCGCAGCGCCACCTTTGACAGTTCGATGCCTACCGAAGATGCCTTTGCCAGCGTCGTCACATCCCGGATGAGCCCATCCGAGTTGTCCGTCATCGCGGTCGCGCCTGCCGCGCGCGCCACCACGCCACGCCCCGGGGTAAGCACCGGGGCCTGATGCGCCTTCACAAGCACCTCGAGCTCCTCCGGCACATCAATCCCGGACTGCAGCAGCGCGAATCCTGCGGCTGAATAACCGATATTGCCGTGCGCGACCACTCGCTGACCGGGGCGTGCCGCATCTAGCGTCAGCGGCGGACGGTTACCACCAAGCGAGCCGATTGCGGTTACGGAGACCACAAGTTCTTGCCCGTCGGTCAGATCCCCGCCGACGAGTTCACAGCCATACTCCCCTGCCATATCCCCAATGCCGCGGGCGATCTCTTCGACCCATGCTGCCGGCGCATCGCGGGAGACAGACACCCCCATCAGTGCTGCAATCGGGCGCGCGCCCATTGCCTCGATATCCGCGAAGTTCTGCACCGTCGCCTTGCGGCCCAAAAGGTACGGGGTTGTGGTCGCACGAGTGAAGTGATGGCCTTCCACCAACATGTCGGTGCCGGCGACGACTCTCGAGTTTGGCACTGAGGGGGTAAGTACCGCTGCGTCGTCGCCGTTGAGGGCAGACGGTGCGGCAGCGCGAATCGCGGCGATAACCGCTCGCTCGCCGACCTGCGCAAGCGTCGGACCATCAGTGGGAAATCCGGTGGTGATCACGGGTTGGGCAGCCCTTTCGTTAGACTATTTCGCCATGGCAACCACGGCGCACGAACCACAGGTTAATCGCACAACAATTTTGGTCAGTCTTGGCCTCGCAGTCCTTCTCGTCCTCGGAGCCGTTATTGGCGCTCGTGTGTTCTTCCAACGTGTGGCGCTGCAGCCGGTCGCGATGGCTGATCTTCCTGCCCCGATGGCCGATAGCCCGGAGTGCGCATCGCTTATCGACGCCCTCCCCGACCGGTTCGCCGGCCTTCCCCGTGCCGAACTCGCAGAACCGGCACCACAAGGCGCCGCCGCCTGGCGCAAGTCCACCGATGACCGCGTCACCCTGCGCTGCGGTGTAGACATGCCGGCGCAGTACACGGACTACGCCGTTACTGAAACCATCGGCAATGCAACGTGGATGCGTATCGACGACCTCACGCCCCAGTCCAACCTGGCCACCTGGTACACCGTGAACCGCTCCCCTGTGATCGCCGTGACCGGTGATGCGCAGGTACTCCACGACTCAAAGAAGTCCCTCGGACGGCTGGGCGCCGATGGGCTGCCATCGAAGGATCAGCCCCACAACCCCGCGCCTTTGTCCGCGTTGGAAGGCGCAGATGCATCGAAGTGCGACGCGCTGCTCCAGGCCGCACCGGATGCTATCGCCGAGGGCTACACCCGAACAGAGCCTGCGTCCGAAAACACCGTCGCATGGCGTGCCGAGGGACGTGATCCGATCGTTCTGCGCTGCGGTGTCGCCCCATCGCCGAATTACGCACCGGGTGCACAACTTGCCCAGGTCAATGACATTCCGTGGTTCGAGGATGTGCTGTTGGCAAACGGCACCACGGCATCGACGTGGTACGCATTGGGGCGCGACAGCGGTATCGCAGTCTCTTTGCCGCAGGCGGAGAGCAACGAGGCGATTACGAACCTGACTGAACTGATCGCCGAGCACACCGCTGCGCTTTAACGCTGCGCTTTAATGCTGTGCTTTAACGCTGCGCTCTAACGCAGCGCGGTCCGCACCAGCGTGTCCAGCAGTTCCGGGTAGTCCACTCCGGTGGCTGCCCACACCTGCGGGTACATCGAAATCGCGGTGAATCCAGGCATGGTGTTGACCTCGTTGAGCACCGGGCCGTCTTCGGTGACGAAGAAGTCCACACGTGCAAGCGACTTACAGTTCAGCGCCTTGAAACACGTCACCGCCATGTCTTGAAGTTGCGCGGTTGTTGCCTCGTCGAACGGTGCCGGAATCGTTGCCGTAACGCCCTCTTCGAGGTATTTCGTTTCAAACCCGTAGAAGCCTTCCTCGGAGTCTTCGGTGCCGTTGAGCTTCGCTGGCAGGGATGCCGCAATGGTCCCGTCGGGTCGTTCGAGGACTCCCACCTCAACCTCGTCGCCGACAAGTTCCGCTTCCACAATCACCTTGGAATCGGATTCGTGCGCAAGGTCGTACGCCGCCGGGAAGTCGTCCCAGGAGCTCACTTTGGACACACCGATCGATGACCCACCGTTGGCGGGCTTTACGAACACTGGTAGACCGAGGTAGTCACGCTCGTCGTCGTCAAGCACTGCCCGACCGTCGAGGATCACTTCCCTGGTGATCGCAATGTTTTCAGCCGCGACGAGCTTCTTCGTGTACTCCTTGTCCATGCCGCAGGCGGATGCAAGCACCCCTGGGCCGACGTACGGGACACCAGCGAGTTCGAGCAGTCCCTGCACTGTGCCGTCTTCGCCGTATTTGCCGTGCAGCACCGGGAAGACAACATCGACGCAAGCGATACTTTCGCCGGTTGCTACATCGAAGATCTGCCCCTTGCGCGTCGGGTTGATGGAGAGTGCAACTTCGCGGCCAGCGGGCACCTCAGGCAGCGCGACGCCGTTTACTGGGTCTGTTGTGCCTTCAACCCATACGCCGTCACGGGTGATACCGATGGGAAACACCTCGTAGTCAGCCGGCATGTGTTGCATCACCGACGCTGCGGAAATGCAGGAAATGGAGTGCTCGGTGGACATGCCACCATAAAGAACTGCTACGCGAATCACGCTGACCAATCTACCGCGTAGCCATGGCGCAGTTTTACTCTGCCTTCTTGCTGCGCCCCATCAGTGTCGCGATCGTGTCCGCAACTTTGAAGTTGTCGTGGCAAATGGCAAACACTGCCTGGGTAATCGGCATCTCCACGCCATGCTTTTCGGCGAGCTGGAAAATGCTTCTCGACGACACCACGCCCTCTGCAACCTGGCCCTTCGTCGCAGCCTTCGCCTCTTCCATCGTCGCACCTTGCCCCAAAGCGGAGCCAAATGTGCGGTTACGCGACAGCGGCGAAGCACACGTGGCCACGAGGTCTCCCATACCGGCAAGACCTGCAAACGTGCGGGGATCCGCGCCGAGCGCGTTGCCCAGACGGGTGGTCTCTGCAAGGCCACGCGTGATCAGGGATGCCAGGGTGTTGTCGCCAAGGCCCTGTCCCGCGGCCATGCCACAGGCAAGCGCAATGACATTTTTCGTCGCGCCGCCGATTTCGCAGCCCACGACATCCGTGTTGGTGTACGGCCGCAAATAGTTAGTCGCACACGCGGCTTGGACGAGTTTTGCACGGTTCTCATCGGCGCATGCAATCACGGTGGCGGCAGGTTGTTCGAGCGCAATCTCGCGCGACAGGTTGGGCCCGCTGAGCACTGCGATCCGGTTCGGGTCCGCTCCGGTGACCTCTGCAATAACTTCACTCATGCGCAGATGCGTTCCTGTTTCCACGCCCTTTGAGATGGACAGCATCGTCGCATCAGCCGGGATCATGGGTGCCCAACGCGCGACGTTTTCCCGCATGGTCTGGCTGGGTACGCCAAAGACGACGATGGTCGCGTCTTGCAGCGCGTATTGCTCGTTCGAGGTGGCTTCGATCGCATCCGGGAGTGTGATGCCGGGAAGGTACTCCGGGTTTTCCCGCGTGGTCTGAATGGTGCGGGCAAGGTTGTCCCGACGCGCCCACAGCGTGACCCTGTTGCCGGCGTCCGCGAACACCTTCGCCAGGGTTGTACCCCAGGAGCCTGCCCCCAGTACCGCAACGTTGACCATATTTTTCCGAATCCTCCCAGCCGATTGTTCCGGTTTAACCTACCACCGGCCGTGGCGCGTGGCGTGTCCGGCGTGAGTGGGTTACTTGGGACACAATGGAGGACATGCCTACTCACGCATCCAAGACACCAGGAAACAGCGGGAAGCTCTCCGAGCAAGATAAGGACGCCTTGGGTGAGAAGTTTCTCACTGGCAGGCTTCAGGCTATTCCGTTAAAGCCGCAGAAGGAGTTCGAGCGCACCACGCTTGCTGCGGGTGCGGTGCTGTGGCGCGGTGACGTTAAGCAACCCGACACCATTGAGGTTGCGTGTATTCACCGTCCTCATTACGACGACTGGTCGCTGGCCAAGGGCAAGGTCGACCCTGATGAGTCGCTTGTACAAACCGCAGTACGTGAAATCAAGGAGGAAACAGGCTACGACGTTCGCCTGGGCAAGTTGCTGGGCAAGACGGTCTACCCGGTAAAGAAGACAACCAAGGTGGTCTATTACTGGACCGGCGAGGTCGTCGGTGGCGAGTTCGTACCCAACAACGAGGTCGACGAGATCCGCTGGCTGCCACTCAATGAAGCGCTTGAGTTGATGACGTACGACCTCGACCGCGAGGTGCTCCAGAAGGCCCAGAAGCGCTTTAACACGCCCGCAGATGCACGCATCCTCTATGTCCGACATGCCCGCGCCCACGACCGCAACAAATGGTCCGGCGACGACAACTTGCGTCCCCTGGATAAGAAGGGCCGCCGCCAATCCGAGATGCTCGTTCCCCTGCTCAGTGCGTTCGCGCCGGAACGTATTTACTCGGCGGTCCCGGAGCGCTGCCAGCACACAGTTGCGCCGCTGGCGGATGAGATGGGGTGCGAGGTTGTCGTCGATAAGCAGTTTGGCGACGATGCCTGGATCGCCGACATGGTTGGCGCCAAGCACGCATTCAAGGACGTGATTGAGGCCGGCGGAACCAGCGTGGTGTGCGCGCAAGGTGGGATCATCCCCGGCATGATCGCGTGGCTCTCGGCGCAAGGGACACTGCCTATCGACGAAGAAATCCGCGCGAAGAAAGCCTCCGTATGGGTTCTGACGTTCCACGACGGCAAGCTCATCGGCGCGGACTACATCCCCTCCCCACTTCCAGTTCTGTAACCACCCCACGACGAAAGGCCCACACCATGGCAGCTCCTACCGCCATTTCCCAAGACCGCATCGCGGCCACCCTGAAATCAATGGGGGTGCAGTACTTCCGAGAAGACAGCGGCGAGGTTCGCACCGCATTTCCCAGCCTGATGGTGTTCTTCGAGGTAGCCGAGGGTGGTTTCAAGGCCACCGCACGCTGGCTCGGCATCATTCAGGGCGACGATATTGAGACGCTGCGTCTGCGCTGCAACGAGATCAACCGGACGATGCCCCTCGTGCGCGTACACCCGGTACGTCGTGAGGACGATGCCGTCGTGCTGATCGACGCGCCGTTCTTCTCCAACGAAGGCTTCACCGACGAGCAGGTGCGTGCAATGTTGGACTACTACTTCTCCGCAATCCATCACGTGGTGAACCTGCTGCGCGAGGCCTTGCCAGATACCAGCGAGCTCTTGTCGACGAGCGGCCCGAAAACCTTCACCACCGAAGCAAACACCGAAGCCAACGCCGAAGCTAACCAGGAGGACTAGGACATGACTTCTGCAACCAGCAACCTCAGCATCGATCGTGTCATCGCCTTGTTTGACAAGGAAGGCTGGAAGTACGAAAAGGCACCGCTTGGCCCTGCGCTGCGCACCGGGTTTTCCGGTATCGGGCTGGAGATCAACATGATCGAGCCGAATCTCAACGTGCTGACCACCGTCGCTGTGGATTCGGTGAAGGCCGAGCAGTTCAACGAGGTGCTCGAGTGGGTGGAGCGCTACAACATTGAGAAGGCTTACCCCACCGTAACCGCAGTGAAGGACGAACAGCGCGGCATCACCGCGCTTGCCGTGACCTACTCTCTGCCGGGTTATTGGGAGCGCAGCGACCAGCAGTTTTCCGACGAGATCAAGACCGGTATCCAGGGCGTCGTTGTCGCTGCGCGTGAGTTCCTGGAGGCGTTCGCCCCGGGCGTCGTCGACCAGTTGGGCAAATAACCAGCCCGAGGGCGCTATCGCCGTCCGGGGCCTAACCCGCGACGGACGGCTTGAACGCTGGACGGGTTGCTTCGAATCGTTCGATAGCGGGCTCGTCGCGAAGCGTCAGCCCAATATCGTCGAGGCCTTCCATGAGCCGCCAGCGGGTGTAATCGTCGATCTCGAAGGTAAAGGTGTTGCCACCGACGGTGACGGTGCAGTCTTCGAGCGAGACGATCGCCTCATCACCAGGGTGCTGCTCGAGGTGCTTCCAGATCAGCTCGATATCGGAGTGGCTCATGATGCCCGCGAGCAGGCCAGCTTTGCCGGCATTTCCGCGGAAGATATCCGCGAATCGGGGGCTGAACACGGCGCGGAAGCCGTAGTCCATGAGCGCCCAGACGGCATGTTCACGCGAGGAGCCGGTGCCAAAGTCCTCGCCGGCAAATAGCACGGAGCCGTCTTTGAACGCGTCCTGATTGAGGACGAATGTGGCTTCGTTTTCACGCCAGTTAGAAAATAGGCCGTCCTCGAAACCAGTGCGGGTCACGCGCTTAAGGTAGCGCGCGGGGATGATCTGGTCGGTGTCGACGTTGGTGCGGGTCAGCGGAACGCCGACGCCGGTGTGAGTGGTGAACTTTTCCATGATCGGGCTCCTTTACAGATCTGCCGGGCTTGCGAGGTGGCCGGTCACCGCAGTTGCTGCTGCAACCAGCGGGGATACGAGGTGGGTACGGCCACCCGGGCCTTGGCGGCCCTCGAAATTGCGGTTGCTTGTGGAGGCACTGCGCTCCCCCGGTCGCAACTGGTCTGGGTTCATGCCGAGGCACATGGAGCAGCCCGCGGTGCGCCATTCTGCGCCGAACTCTGTGAAGATCGCGTCGAGGCCTTCTTCTTCGGCCTGCTGCTTCACAAGTGTGGAGCTCGGCACGACGAGCATGCGTGTGCCTTCGGCGATGCGACGGCCCTTGACAACGTCGGCGGCTGCACGCAGATCCTCGATGCGCGCGTTGGTGCAGGAACCGAGGAAGACCGTATCGATGGTGATGTCGCGCAGCGGCATGCCCGGGGTCAAGCCCATGTATTCGATGGCCTTCGCAGCAGATGCCTTCGTGTTGTCGTCGGTGAAGTCCTCCGGGTCGGGCACGTTTTCGCCGAGCGGCAGACCCTGGCCAGGGTTGGTACCCCAGGTAACAAACGGGGTGAGTGCTGCACCGTCGATTTCCACGACGGTATCGAACTTTGCGCCTTCGTCGGTCGGCAGCGTCTTCCAGTACTCCACGGCTGCATCCCAGTCCTCGCCCTTCGGCGCGTACTCGCGGCCTTCGACGTAGTCGAACGTGGTCTGGTCCGGCGCGACCATACCGGCTCGTGCCCCTGCCTCGATAGACATGTTGCACAACGTCATGCGTGCTTCCATGGACATCTTCTCGATGGCTTCGCCACGGTATTCAATGATGTGGCCTTGTCCACCGCCGGTGCCGATCTTCGCGATGATCGCCAAGATCAGGTCCTTGGCCGTCACGCCTTCCTGCAGTTCGCCAGTAACCTCGATTGCCATCGTCTTAAACGGTTTCAGTGGCAGCGTCTGGGTGGCCATAACGTGCTCGACTTCGCTGGTACCGATACCCATCGCGATCGAGCCGAACGCGCCGTGCGTCGAGGTGTGCGAGTCGCCGCAGACAATGGTCATTCCGGGCTGTGTAATGCCCAGCTGCGGGCCGACGGTGTGCACGATGCCCTGTTGGATATCGCCCATCGGGTGCAGCTTCACACCAAACTCGGCGCAGTTGTCGCGCAGGGTGGCTACCTGGGTGCGCGAGGTAGGCTCGGTGATCTCGATGAGGTCACCGCTGGTAATACCCGTGGTGGGCACGTTGTGGTCCTCCGTTGCCAAATGCAACTCGGGGTGGCGCATGGTGCGTCCGTTCATCCGCAGACCGTCAAACGCCTGCGGCGAGGTCACTTCGTGCAGCAGTTGAAAGTCGATGAAGATGAGGTCAGGCTCGCCGTTTTCCCCCTTCGTTACCACGTGGTCGCGCCATACTTTCTCCGCTAATGTCAACGGTGGCTGAGTCATCCGGTCCTCCTTCATACGGGCTCCCGACATCCCACACTATGAGATGCTAGGATTCGAACTGTGAGACAGTATAACGAAGGTTCCGGGATTAAAGTCCTCGACCGCGCAGTTGCCATCACACGCTCGGTTGGTGCGGGTGATAAAACACTCGCAGAACTTAGCGACGACACCGGCCTGCCACGCGCAACCGCCCACCGCATTGCCACTGCGCTGGAACTGCACCATGTGCTTTCCCGCAACGAACACGGCGAATGGACACTCGGCCCAGCACTGACCGGTCTTGCCACGGGGCTTCCCTCCGCGCTGCTTCCGGCAGCCGCGCCGGTTATGCGAGACCTGGTTGCACAGACCGGGGAATCCGCACAGCTTTACCAACTGACGGGATCGACCCGCACCTGCATCGCTGCCGAAGAACCGGAAAGCGGACTGCACAACGTGGTGCCGGTTGGCTCCAGGCTCACACTATCGGCCGGTTCTGCGGCCCGCGTGTTTGCCGCCCACTGCCCGATCGACTCCCCGTTTGATGCAGCGGACCTCGAACAGGTACGCAAGGTCGGCTACGCCGAGTCTGTCTCCGAGCGCGAGGTTGGCCTGGCGAGCGTGTCCACCCCGGTGTTCCAGCCCGACGGCACCTTAGTCGCGGTCCTGTCTGTGTCGGGTCCCGCCGAGCGCTTGAAGCCCTCCCCCGGCGCAACATGCGGCGAGGCGCTCAAGGACGCCACCGCTCGGCTGAGCGCCGAGCTCTAGCCGAGCTCTAGCCGAGCTCCAGCCTGGCACTGGGGGTGCCAACGGGCGTCAGCGAACGTCGATGTCGTCCAAGCGCCCCGCAGACCACACCGCGGGGGAAGCGGGTCTTCCGCCGCAGGATCAGTTCGTCCTCGATGCAGTAGGCGCCGACCAAGAACGCCTCGATCTCCTCACTCGGCGGAGTCCGTTTGACCAGGTAGGGGTCGATGAGGAAGTTATCCGAGGTCGTGCAGCACCGGGTGCGGTTCATGGCTAGGCCCACCAAGGGCACGCCGTCGGAACGGGTCTTGGTGAAGGCGACTTCGGCAAGGGTTAGCCCGCAGCCGTCGACAAGCGAGCGCCCCGGCTCAAGATACAGACGCAACCCGCGCTCGCGCAGCGCCTCTGCGACGCCGCCGGAGAGTACCTCGGTGAGCCACGCGCCGCGCGTCGGCTCCTGCCAGTCCCGGGCCGAGCACGCCGCGCTCGAGAGCGTCGGCGACGAGGGCGCGGGCTGAGCGGTCCTGCCGCCGGGGTTGAAGGATTCGAGTTTGGCTCAGTTTCCCCCAAACGCTCCATTTGAGGGTACGCTCGCCACGTGAGAAAGAGCGGGCAGATTCTTGGACGGGACATTCGTCGCCTGCTGCGCGTTCCCCGGGCCTTCATCATCATCGTCGGCGTGCTTATCATCCCCGCGCTCTACGCGTGGTTCAACATCAACGCCTTCTGGGACCCCTACGCCCACACCCAGAACATCCGCATCGCGGTGGTCAACAACGACCGGGGCGCCTCCGCCGAGCGCGTCGGCGAGGTCGACGTCGGCGAGCAGATCACCGAGCAGCTCAAGGGCAACGACAAGATCGGGTGGGTGTTCCTCCCCGAGGACGAGGCCCGCGACGGGCTCATGCGTGGCGACTACTACGCCATGTTCCTCATCCCGCCCGAGTTCAGCGAGGACCTGCTGAGCCTGGTCAGCGGCACCTACACGCAGCCGGTGCTGGAGTACTACGTCAACGAGAAGAGCAACGGCGTCGCCCCCTCGATCACCGACGCCGGCGCACACGCCGTCGACACGGCCGTGTCCGAGGCCTTCAAGAAGAAGGTCGGCGAGGCCGCCGCGACCGAGCTGCGCAACAAGGGGATCGCGACGCGCGAGGACGCCGAGAAGGTCCGAGGCAAGGCCTCCGGGAGCTTCGGCCAGATCGCCGCCGACCTCGACGCCGCCCAGGGGCGGGTGGCCACGATGAAGCAGAGCATCAGCGGGGCGCGCCCGGTCGTCACCGAGCTGAACACCCTCGTCGGCTCCGTCGACGACACCCTCGGGTCCGTGGACTCCTCCCTCGGCGAGGCCGAGGGGATCATCGCCGAGCTGCAGAAGTCCTCCGCCGGTTTCAGCGCCGACACGTCGGCCGCGCTCGTCGAGTCCACCAACGCGCTCAGCCTCGGCGCCGCCTCCGCCAACGCCTCCATCGCGGAGGCGACGGGCCAGCTCGGCACCGCCCAAGGGCGAGTGCGCTCCGCCGTCGGCGAGGTCGACGGCGTGGTCAAGCAGGGCGAATCCGCCGCCGCGCAGCTGCGCGCCATGTCGGCCGGGGCCGCCCTATCGCCCGGGGTCCGCGCTCAGCTCGACGCCGCGGCCAGCGCGCTGGAGGAGCGTACCGTCGCCTCCCGCGCCGTCCTCGACGGCCTGAACAACGTGGACCGCCGCACGGGCGCTGCGTTGGCGTCAATAGGCGAGCTCGGCGACTCCCTCGAGGCCGCGACCGCCGACTCCAACGCCGCAGCGCGCGCCGCAAGCACGCAGCTCGGCGAGTCCGTGCCCGCGATCAACGCCTCGCTCGCGCAGGCCTCCGGCAGCGTCGCCTCCGTGCGCGGCGCGCTGAACAGCCAGCGTGCCCTGCGCGAGGAAACGACCTCGCTGCTCGCCGGGGTGGACAACCAGCTCGCGGCCAGCCTCGGCATCCTCGACGAGGTCTCGGGCAACCTCGGCACGCTTGCCGACGGCGCCCGCGCCGCCCAGTCCGACATCAACGCCCTCCTGGCCACCTCCGACTCGAAGGCCCTCAACACTGTCACGAACCTCAACTCCGCGAAGATCGGCGAGTACATCTCCTCGCCCGTCACCGTCGAGCAGCAGGCCGTCTTCCCCACGGAGAACTACGGCAGCTCCATGGCCTCCTTCTTCACCAACCTGGCCCTGTGGATCGGCGCGTTCGTGCTGACGATCATCTTCCGCGTCGAGGTCGACACCGAGGGCTTTCGCCGCCTCACCGTCGGCCAGGCCTACCTCGGCCGCTTCCTCCTCTTCGCCACGCTCTCGGTGCTCCAGGCCGTCGTGGTGACGCTCGGCAACGTGGCATTTGGGGTGCAGATACAGTCCGTCACGGCCTTTCTCGCCACCGCAATCGTCATCGGGGTCGCCTACACAGGGATCATCTACTCCATCGTCTCCGCGCTCGGCCACATTGGCCGCGGCATCGCCGTCTTCCTCGTCGTCATCCAGATCCCGGGCGCGTCGGGCCTCTACCCCATCGAGCTCATGCCCGACTTCTTCCGCCGCATCTACCCCTTCCTCCCCTTCCGCTACGGCATCGACGCGATGCGCGAGACCATCGCCGGGTTCTACGGTCATCACTACCTCCGCTTTTTGGCGGCGCTTCTCGCCATGTCCGCCGCAGCCTTCGCCCTGGGGTGGCTGTTCCGACTCACCTCCTCGCACGCCAACCTCCTGTTCAACCGCCAGCTCGCGCGCACGAACCTCATCACCAACGAGAAGGTGGAGGTCATGGGCTCGCCCTACCGCGCGTCCGACATCATGGCCGCCCTGTCGGACCGGGATGAGTTCCGCGGTGGCGTCGAGAAGCGGGCGCGGATGCTGCGGGAGAACTACCGCACCCTCATCTTCGGCGGGATCGGCGCGGGCGTTGTCGGCATCGCCATCATCACCCTGCTCACCATGCTCCTGCCCACCGACAAGACGATCATGCTGGCCATCGTCGTCACCTGGTCACTGCTGGTCGTCCTCTACCTCGGCGCGGTGGAGTACTTCACGCAGAGCCTCGTCGACGCCGAACAGGTCTCGCGCCTCGGCGAGGCCGAGCTGCGCGACGCCGTGATCCACCGCCACGACTCCGCCGGCACCAGCGTCACCATCGGGCCCGCGGATGCCGAAAGCGAGGACACCAAGTGAGTACCGTCTTCTCCATCGCCTACAACGACCTGCGCCGGCTCTACACCAACGTCATGGCGGGCATTGTCATGGTCGGCCTGATCGCCATCCCCTGCCTCTTCGCCTGGTTCAACGTGCTGGCCACGTGGGACCCATTCGGCAACACCGAGCGCCTCGAGGTGGCGGTGGCCAACACCGACCGCGGCCACACGAGCGATCTCACCCCGCTGTCCGTCAACGTCGGCGACATGGTCCTCTCCCAGCTCTACCGCGACGACTCTATGGACTGGGTCATCACCGATGCCGACAACGCCATCGAGGGCGCGAAGTCCGGTGAGTACTACGCCGCCATCGTCTTGCCGCCCACGCTGAGCGACGACATGTTCACCTTCTACGCCGGAAACGCCGAACCCAGCCGCATCGACCTTTACGTCAACGAGAAGAAGAACCCCATCTCCCCGGTGCTCATCTCCAGCGGCGCGCAGGGCGTCAGCGCCCAGATCAGCGCGTCGTTTACTAGAGTCCTCGCCGAGGTGTCCTTCGGGTTGATCGAGACGACCTCGGACTTCTTCAACGAGGCGGAAACCAAGCAGGCACTCGACTCCATCGAGACGCGCACCGCCAGCGCCCGCGACCAGCTGCTCTCCAGCGCCAGCACCGTGGACGCGCTCGCCTCGCTCACTGAGTCGAGCGTGCCGCTCGTCGACAGCGCCGAGCGGATCTCCGGGGCGCTGGGCGACTCCCTCGGGCAGGTCCGCCCCGTCGACCTCGGAGCCACCGGGGCGGGCCTCGGCGGAGGCGGCGCAGCGCTTGCGGCGGCGCTGGGGGCAACGTCGGAAAGCTTTGCCGCCATAAGCGACCGCGTCGACCAGCTGATGGCGGACTCCTCCGCCACCTCCCAGGCGACCGCCGCGAGCCTGACGGACATCGCCGCGCGCATCGATGTCCAGGTGAAGCAGTACACGGCCCTGCGCGACACCATCAACGGCCAAGTCGCCCCGGTGCTTCCCCCCGACGCCCAACCGGCGGTGCGCGCGGTGGTCGGCGACCTCAACGACGCTATCGCCCGCCAGACGGCCGTGCGCGACCGACTCAACGACGCCGCCGCGCGCCTCACCGCCGGGCAGGGCGGCCGGGACGGGAAGAACGCGGACCGGCAGGAGATCAAGGACTCGATCGCCCGGGCCCGCGAGGCGATGGACTCGGCCAAGAATTCCTACGACACCGGGATCCGCCCGCGCCTCGAGGCGCTGTCGGGCTCGCTAGACAACGTCCGGGCGAACGTCGACAAGGCCCGCTCGGACATGGACGGCGTCTCCTCTGCCCTGGCCAATCGGCCCGGCTCGCTGCGCGACACCCTCGCAGCCTCCGGTGCGAACCTGCGCGACACGGCGGAATCTCTGCGCGCCAGCGCGGCGAGGATGCAGGAGGCGCAGCGGTCGATCGCGCAGTCGCGCTCGAGCGGGGACCTGACGAAGCTGGCCGACCTCGTCTCCAGCCACCCGGAGGAGCTCGCCGACGCCCTCGTCGACCCAGTCAAGGTGGAGCGCAAGGAGGTCTTCCCCCGCGTCAGCTTCGGCGCCGGCATGGCCCCGCTCTACACGGTCCTCGCCCTGTGGGTAGGCGCCCTGTTGACGTCAGTGGCCGTGCGCACGGACGACCGCTCCATCGAACAGAACGTGGTCGATCCCGGCCGCGTCACCGCGGGCCAGAAGTACTTCGGCCGCTACCTGACGTTCGTGACCACCGGCCTGGCCCAATCCACGCTCCTCATGGCGGGCCTCATCGTCTACGTGGGCATCGAGCCCGCGCACCCCTTCCTCCTCTTCATGGCGGGGTGGGTCTCGAGCCTGGTCTTCCACCTGATCTGCTACACGCTGGTGCTCTCCCTGAGCAACGCCGGCAAGGCCGTGGGCGTGCTCATCCTGGTGCTCCAGGTCTCGGCGGCGGGCGGCGCCTACCCGCTGCAGCTGCTGCCGGGCTGGACGCAGGCGATCAGCCCCTGGCTGCCCGCGACCTACTCGATCCGCGCTATGCGCGCCGCGGTCTTCGGCACCTACGGCTGGGACTTCTGGCGAGACCTCGGCATCCTCGTCCTCTTCGCACTGCCCTTCCTCCTCCTCGGCCTCTGGCTGCGCCACCGGCTGCACCACGCGATCAGCCGCATGGACGAGGCGGTCGCCCAGACCAAGGTGATGATGTCCTAGCCGCGCCTACAGGTCGATGGTGCCGCGCACGCGGGCGGTGACCGCCCACCCAGATGTCGCGGCCGTCGTCGATAAGCAGATTATGCTTCGACGAACCCCTCGCCGATGCGCCACTGGCGCTTCTCGCCCAAGCTGACGGAAGCGTCCGGGTCCTCCACGTCCGAGACGCGGTAGTAGAGCATGTCCACGTAGTCGTAGTGGATGCTGGCCACGCCGTAGCCGTGTGCGTCAAAATCGATATGGCTGACCCACGGGTTGGCATCCCGAATCGTCTGCTCCACCAGCAACGACGTGGAGTTGTCCTCCTTGTGGTACGTGCCGAACGCGGTGGTCAGGATCTCGTCCACGTTAGGCGCGGAGATTGAGGTGGTGACCATCTCGCAGCCGATCTCGCCGAAGCCGGACGGTGAGGCGATCGAGTTCGCCCACTCCGAGTGAATATCGCCGGTGAGGAACAGTGCGTTCGATTCCTGCTCGTCCAACATGGTGAGCAGGCGGTCGCGCTCCGCGGCGTAGCCGTCCCACTGATCCGAATTCACCGCGATGCCCGTCGCGCGCTCCTTCATATAACCTGCAGCGATGTTGGCCTTCTCGTTGTCCGGGATGGTGGCAAATCGCATCGGCGAGACCATCACCGAGTTGCCCAGCACATCCCAGCGTGCGGTGGACTGTTGGAGTTGTTCTGCCACCCAGGCAAACTGCTCGTCGCCAAGCATTGTGCGCTCATCGTTGGCAAAGTTGTCGCTGGTGGTTTCCTCGTCGCGGAAGGTGCGCAGATCCATCATGGTCAGCTGCGCGAGGTTGCCAAACTGGAAGCTGCGGTAGATGCCTGGAGCCTCAATGAGCGCACTGCGACGCACCGGGAGCCATTCGTAGTACGCCTGCATCGCCGCTGCTTCGCGCTGCGCCCACTTCCCTTCAACCCGGCCGTCCGTGTGGTTTTCGGCTCCTTCGCGCCAGCTGTTGTTCGCCGACTCGTGGTCATCCCACACCACAATCCAAGGGCACGCCGCATGGGCCGCCTGCAGGTTCAAGTCGGTGCGGTAGCGGCCGTAACGTTGGCGGTAATCCTCCAACGTGGTGATTTCCCACTCCGGATGGTGCATCCTGGCAACGCCACTCTTGCCTACGTATTCGCCGGTTGGATACTCATAGATATAATCGCCGAGGAACACCACGTGGTCGATTTCGCCCGCGCGCGCACGCTGGGCCATGTCAGCGTAGGCGCTAAAGAATCCGGACTCCCAGTTCGCGCAGGAAGCGATTGCGAGATTCAGCGTATCGACGTCAGCGTCCTTTGCAGGAGCCGTCAACGTACGCCCGATTGGCGAGGAAGCACCGGCGTACTCACCGGATTTCACGATGAAACGGTAGAAGTACTCCGTATCTGGATCGAGCCCGTCCGGATCGACGTGCACCGTGTGGTCGGATTCCGCACTCGCCGTCGCGCTTCCTGTCTTTGGGTGAGTGAAGTCTTCATTGGTGTCGATCTGCCATTCCAGCTCGATATCGTCGCCAAGACCTGAGCCCGGCAACGCCTCGCGCGAGGGCGTCACACGAGTCCACAGCACCACGCGATCTGGCAGCGGATCTCCGGAAGCAACCCCGTGCAAAAACGGCAAGCCCCACTGATCCGCCGGCGTTGGCACCTCGGGAGTGGAGACTGTGCTGCGGCGGGCAGCAACGGCACCACCTGTGCCTAGGGCTGCGGCGGCGACAGTCGCAGCGACGGTTTGGAGAAATATACGGCGATTGACACGGGATTTCGAGCTCATGCCGCTCACTTTCAACCAGCTCACAGACTCATGCAACGAGGAACCCGCCAAGTTTCCAAAAGTTCACCCACACTTCACTGAGGTGACGATCCGCTAGTAACCCGCTGTTAAAACAACGTGACTTGTGTGGGTGGACATGACTGTTTCGCTTTCCCGTGCCCCTCGTTCCCTCCGCCGCGGCGCAATCTCCGCGGCCGTTGTCGTATCGCTGTTTGGCTCTGCCACGACGGCCGTCGCTGCAGATGCCCCTGAAGGTGCAATCAACACCCGCATCAGCCGCATCGTCCTCGGCATCGGATCCGACGCAACGGAAGCGAACTTGGCCTGGCAGTCGAAGACCAACGAAACACAGTTCCTGGAGTACTGGCCGACTGCTGATCCAACCAACATCACGCGCGTGGAATCGCCCCGTGGCCCGTACAACTCGGCTGTCTTCTACCCGCACGAAGCGACGATGACCGGCCTCGAGCCTGACACGGAGTACGCCTACCGGGTTGGAAGCGATCGTCGTGGCTATAGCGAGCAGCGCACCTTTACCACCGGCACCGACGGAGATTCCTGGAGCTTCCTCGCCATGGCCGATGCGCAAATCGGCGTAGATACGAAAATCGCCGAGCAGTCCGCCGCATGGAACAAAGCGGTCAATACCGCAACCGGTGAACACCCCGACTCCGCGTTCATCATGCACCTGGGCGACCAAGTTGAGGGCTGGGGTGCCCCGGTCAAACAGCTTGAGGCATTCACCGCGCCAGAGAAACTCCAGGAGTACCGCCTTGCCGTACTGAAGGGCAATCACGAGACATACACGCTCGACCGTCACTTCCAGGACACGTACTTCCTGCCCAACGAAGTTGATGACACCGCGAACTACTTCTTCAACTACAACAACGTCTTGTTCATCGGGTTGGACGGCAATCGCGCATCCAAGGCCGACATCGACGTCCACGCGAAGTTTGTCAACGAAACGATTGCCGCACATGGTGGCGACGCCGACTGGGTGATCGTCGGTATCCACCACGCACCGTTCTCCCAGGGCACGCACTACACCGACAAGGATGTCGTCGAACTACGCAACTCCTTGACCCCGAAGTTGTCCGAAGCCGGTGTGGACCTGGTGCTCAGCGGCCACGACCACATCTACACGCGCACGCATCTGATGAACGGTGTCGACCCTGTTATCCCCGCTGGCGCATCGAAGTCCGGCGACATTCTTATTCCGGAAGACAACGAGGTCCTCTACGTCACCTCCACCACGGCAACGGGTGGCAAGTACTACGACTTCCAGGACGAAAACGGCACAACCCACCCGAATGTCCGTGAAGAAAATGTTACTGACCTGGCGCACAAGTCCACCGCACGCTGGCGCCAAGACTACAACCCGGACTACACCAGCATCGATGTCTCGTCGGACTCGCTGAAGCTCACGACGTACAACATCAACACCCCGTACGTGGTGGATCAGGTCACCCTGCTGAAGAAGGATGCCGCGCAGGAGGACGCCCCGCAGGAAGAAGCACCGACGACGACTGAAAAACCAAGCGCGACCACGACGAGCGCCGCGAAGCCGACCACGCTCACTTCGGTGTCCACGGTGACGTTGACGGAAACTTCGACGATTACGTCCCCATCTCCCACCGTTGTGGAAACCACCAAGGTTGTCCCCACGACGGTGAAGCAAACCGTCACGCCCACCACAGAGAAATCCGGCGCCGATACCGGGACAACTCCGTCCGAGAACGACGCCAACAACGGCCCTCACGAGACCACTGAAACCGACGCGTCCGGCTCCAGCACGACCGGCATCGTCCTGACGGTGTTGGGCATCTTGTTCGGCCTCATCGCTGCCATTGTTGCGGTGCTGGTCAACCTGAACCCTCAGTTCGTCCAAGACATCCGCCACAAGTTCGGGATCTAAGGGCTACTCCGCTGCACGGGCACTGACACGCTCAGCCCACCGATAGATAATGTTCTGTTTATCTCGGCGTAGCGTGTCGTGGCCGAGGACCAACCCCTCGTTCATCCGCCCTGCAGCAGCAAGGTGCTTCTGCCCCACCAATGTGCCGTCCGGGTGGATGTGCAGGGCGCTAGTGTCTGCATAACGCATCCCGACACCACGCTCGACGAGATCCCCAATGAGAGTTCCGTCGACGACTCCGGCAGGTGCGTTCACGGCGTCAATCACGACTGTTGCGCCGACCTCCTTGGCCACTTCGGTCAAATCGTCTTCGCCACGGTTGAAGACGTCGGTGCGGATCCGGTTGTCGTCGATAAGCGCGAGCATCTCCACCGCCGATTCAACAGGTGGGCCGGTAGCAACGCGCCCGAGTGTGCTCATGAAATCGTCGAACTCGGAGCCGCCAAGCGAATCTCGACCGCCGAAGGACGCGCGCTGGATGAGCGCATCCTCGGTGTCGCGAAACGCCAGCGCCACAGCAAGCGCCGGCGTCCATGGTCTCTCCCCTTTTGCAGCAGCGACGGATGTGCGAAGTTCCGCCACTGGATCCCCTGTGAAGTCCTCGCCGTTGATCACCGCTTGAATATCCTCACACGCACCTTCGCCACCGACGATCGTGAGGATGGCTTCTGCTGACTCCGTCAGAATTTCCTTGAGCTCTTCAAGCGACTGGCACTGCAGAATCGCCCGGTCAGCTTTTTCAATGATGGGTTGGGCGGCGCGCGATTGCTCCTCGTCGAGGTAGGCCTTGACCTCCATAAAACGGCCCGATCGGGTCACTGGGTAAAACGCTTTCGCCTTTGCATAGCGCACGACATCGATAAAGGTCAGCGCTGCTCCGCGCACGAGCGCGATGTCATCGGATGTGACCGAATCCAGATTGCTTGCCGGGTACGCCGGGGCGATTACACGAAGATCCCCGAGATCCTGATGAGCAAGCGAGCCTGGCCAGTCATGCGCGTGCCCGGTCACCATGAGTACATCGTCGAACTGCTCGCCGTCCACTTCAACGCCATTTCCCACAGGGGTTACGTCCTGTACCCGAGTGATGCGGAAATCAAGCGTGCACTTTGCTGGCAAGTTCGTCCGCAACGCTTCCCACGAAGCATTCAAGTGCTCGCCTACTCGACGCCGTGGAGGGAACTGCCCTTCCAACTCGTCGTTTGGATCTAAGGGCCCCAGGTGGGTCTCCACAATGGATTTGGGGGCGTTGAGGATCCACTGCTCCGGAACCGAGGCACCAAACGCTCCTGGTGCTGAGATTTCTTCCATCGGTGTCTCGTTAAACACCGTAAGTTCGATGGCTGCTCCACGCTGCCCCGCACGATCAATGAGCTCTTCTGCAGCCCACAGCCCACGGGGGCCTGCTCCGATGATGGCAACTTTCATTTGCTACGCCCCTTTGCGGAGTACTCGTCGAGCGTTGCTGCTGCCCACTCGAAATCGGCACGGCATATGCCGCGACGCGCGTCGTATTCGCCAAAAGTTACGCCGGACATGTGCCCCACCTTAGGCGGTGCGGGCTTCCAATCGCTCGACTTGGCGACGAAGCTCCGCACCCAACTGATTGCCCGGCAAGCGTTCCTGAACCACATCGCACACTGAGCGGTACCACCACACCTGCCGCTCTACAGGCGAATTGAAGCGTCCCCAGAGGTCATCCCCGATTATGTCGAGGTCGGCATGAATGGAAAGCAGGTTGTGCAGTTTGTCTGCAGCTGCAATGAGAACACTGCCCTCCTCGGCTTCGCGAAGATGAGCAAGGTATGCGTCGGCGCGTCCCTGCCAGCTGCCGATGCTGTCGTCTTTGGTCACGCCTCGGACGAGGCCGACAACTCGCGCGCCGAAATCCGCAGCCATCTGCTCTGCGCTGTATTCCTCGGGGACATCTTCGAAAATATCGTGGAATAGTGCACCGATGAGAACGTCCTCGTCGTCGGTGACCTGAGAAACGAAGTGCATCACGCCAAACACGTGCGATACGTAGGGAATGTCGGTGCCTTTGCGCACGTCATTGCGGTGTGCAAATGCGGCGACGTTGATAGCCCGAATGATTCGCGGTGATGGGGATGCAACCGGAATGTGTTCTGCCATGTACGGCTCCTTTCTGTCGGGAAACACGTCCCACTGTAAAGGTGCCGCCGACACGAAAGACGGAACATTCGAACACTTCTGCTAATCGACGACAATCTGTCCCCGCACCCGCACCGTCACCGCTCCACCAACCCAAATGTCGGAGCCGTCGTCGCTGATCGCCACGCGACCGTCCCGGCCGAGCGCAGTACCTTGGGAGACCGAGTAAGTTGCCGGCACGTCCCCGCGCGATCGCAGCCACTGCGCCATCGCACCGTTCGCGCTACCCGTCACCGGGTCTTCGAACGTCGGAGTAAAAGCGCGTAACACATACGCCGGATCCGTCCCACCCGTGAGTGCGGCAAACGCAACCTTGAGATCGCTCGATGCCGGTCGTTGTAACGCGCGCAGGGTTTCTACGCTATCCAGCAGTGCCAACCGCCAGCCCGGCCCGTTGTCGCCCCACGCGGCGTCAACGAGCGAACTCTCCCCCACCCCGAACACGTCGCAGATCTCTGCACGCTCGCATGCCGTAAGAGGTGCAGAATTCTTCAGCGGTGGGGTTGCGAACGCGAGCGTCGATTCGCTGATACGCACCTGCACATTGCCAACACCGCACTCTTGGACGACGCCGCCTGAGGCCTTCGGCGTATTACCCAACTCCAGCCACGCACGCGCCGTGCCCAGGGTCGGGTGCCCTGCGAAGGCGTATTCCTCGGTTGGGGTGAAGATTCGGACCCGGTAGTCGGCCTCGTCGTTGGTGGGTTCGAGCAGAAACGTCGTCTCCGAGAAATTCGTCCAAGCTGCGATCCGCTGCATCTGCTCAGTGGTCAGATGGTCCGCCCCGCAGATCACCGCGAGAGGGTTTCCCGTGTAGGCACCGGTTGAGAACACGTCGAGTTCGAAGAAACTAAGGGAAGTCACTGAACCTACGCTACCAATGCGAAAACCTCCGACCCGGAATCCGGATCGGAGGTTTTCTCCTTGTACCCCGTACGGGATTTGAACCCGTGTTACCGCCGTGAGAGGGCGACGTCCTAGGCCGCTAGACGAACGGGGCGCGCTCGCTTTTTGCGACTTGCTAACAATAAAGGAAACTTCCCAATATCAACAAATCAGCACGTCAGACGCTAAAAACTACTCCACACCAAGCGCTGGTCCGAGCGTGTCCCAACTTGCCACTAACTCACGTCGGAACAAGCCGAAGTTGTGCGTCCCTTCCTTGAACTCGTACCAATCCGGGTCGATGCCATTGCGTCGTGCCTCTGCGATGAAGTGCAGCGAACACGCATACGCGAGTTGCTCATCAGGCACAAGAAGTGGCTCGGGCGAATCGACGACCTCAACGTCAAGCTCCGACGGCAAACCACGTGAGGCCGACAGAAAAATCTTCTTCCCCTTGAGCCCCTGAACATTGCGCACGGGCGAGTGGGCGGCCCACGCCGGATCCCAGGAGCTGCCCCACATCTGTGCTGGGTCGCCCTTATTAATGCGCACGGTGCCGCTGGCGAAGGCCTGTCCGACAAGCCCAGTTGTCGACGGGCAGGAGGAATATGTTCCCGCAGCGACAAACCTGTCTTCCAAGGTGGCGATGTGCAGGGCTGGCCCACCGGACATCGAAAGGCCTGCGATGGCGTCGCGGCCGGTGCCGTGGAAGTGCTCGTCGATAA
>NZ_KV787969.1:84907-87004 GCF_001807155.1 Corynebacterium sp. HMSC05C01
GAAGTGCTCGTCGATAAGCGGCGGCAGCTCCTTGGTCAGATACGTCGTCCACTTGTAACTGCCGTGCTTGTCGTGCGTTCCAGCCCAGTCGGCCTGCTGCGAGCCGATAGAGCCGCGCGGAGTGACCACATTGATGTGCTTGTCTGCGAAGAACTCAGAAGCGCGACCATCTTTCCACCACGGGGTCACCATTCCACCACCTGCGCCGCCCAGAAGGTAGAACGTCGGGCGCGGATCGGTGTTCTCAGGACCGCCTTCCGGCAAGATGAGTTCGTTTTCAATCTCCCGGCGCATCGATGGCGAGTAGACAGTGAGCACCCACACGTTGTCCTGCAAGTGCTCCAGTTTGCGGAACTGCGCAGGCGGCGCGTCCGAATCCGGGAACGTTTGATCCACCACCGTGCTCGAGCCAAGTGACTGTGCCGCCCGGGAGCTGCCCTCGAACACAAAGCGTCCGAACAGCAGGTGGCCGAAAATACCGCTCATCATCGCGCCGATCAGGATGATCGGTATTGCTAGCGGCGGAGTATCCGGCCCAATCTGACGGAAGCCGTTGATCAGCCATGATCCCGTCCATCCAGGTGCTTCTTGCTTTTCGACGAGCCCAAGGCTCTCACGTGATTCCACCGCCGGTGCTGGCGTGGCGACGAGCATGCTCACTGACGTAGTGGCTGCGCACAGGGCCACACCGCGACGAATCATTGGTTTCACACGCCAAACTGTAGCCCAACAGCTGTCACGAACTCGACCCTGACGATTCTGACGAGCCTGACGAGCCGCGCTGCCCCAAAGGTTGTGGCGCTTCGCTTGGCAGCGGCGACTTTGTCACCGGTGTTTCGCGCTCAAACGGCTCCACATTCAACGCCGGACCGATAACGCGCCAGCTCTCACGCATGGACTTTTCAAAAAGCCCCCAACTATGTGTGCCCTCCACCTGTGGGTACCACTCCACATCCAAGCCTGCCCGCTTGGCTTTGTCGGCGAAATAGGCAGAGCACGCATAGGATGCCGCCTCAATGGTCACAGGCGGGCCAATGCGCTCCGATGATGTCTTCGACGCATCGATCGCGCCAGGTACCCCCTGGGCAGCGGCGATAAACAGCGCAGTGTCCCGCAATGCATCCAGGTTCAACACCGGCGAATGCGCCCGCCAGGCCGGGTCGCTCGACATGCCCCACATCTTCTTCGGATCAGCGCCATTCATCTTCAGCGCTTCACGCACGTAGGTGTCCCCCAGCATCCCGGTTGTGGCCGGGCACCCCGAGTAGGAGGCCGCGGCGGCAAAGCGCTCCGGCGCGATGGACGCGATGTTCAGCGCCGGCCCTCCGGACATGGAAATGCCGGCGATGGCGTCGTGGCCGGTGCCGTGGAAGTGCTCGTCGATAAGCGGCGGCAGCTCTTTGGTCAGGTATGTCAGCCACTTGTTTCGCCCTGTTGCTTTATCTTCGCGATACCAGTCAGCCTGCATCGAGGACACCGACCCAATCGGTGTAACCACGTTGACCAACTTGTCCTGGAAAAACTCCTGGTAGTCCGAAGAATTACGCCACGACCATCCGTTCGCGGCACCGTCGGCCCCCATAAGAAGGTAAAAGGTCGGGCGCGGGGTGTCGTTGTCAGGACCGCCGGGAAGAATCACCTCGTTTTTCACTTCTGTGCCCATGGCGTGCGAATAGACGACGACCTCGTAGACGTCGTTTTCGATGTGCGTTAGGGACTTCAACTCGGCCGGACGCGCGTCCGGGTCTGGGAACGTATCGCTCAGCTGGTACGAACTGAACCCTCCGGATGAGCCGCCGACGCTGGAGCCTTCGTACATGGACGAGCCGAATACTCCCCCGCCGAGCGTCGTGAGAAACAGTGCCGGCACCGCAAGCAACGGAATCGTGGAAAACAAGCTAGACGCCGCTACTGGAACGCTGAGCGCATCGATCACGCTTGAGCCAGTTTGACGCGCTCTGCCACTTAAAAACGACGGCAACAACCACAACATAGACACAAGGTACCTGCCGGGAAGGCCCGAACGCGAAAACCTCCGACCTGGCGAACCAGATCGGAGGTTTTCTTCTTGTACCCCGTACGGGATTTGAACCCGTG
>NZ_KV787969.1:87024-148610 GCF_001807155.1 Corynebacterium sp. HMSC05C01
CGACGTCCTAGGCCGCTAGACGAACGGGGCATTAGGACACAGAACGCAATTGCTCTGCAGCTGGCCTACCAGGACTCGAACCTAGAATGACGGTACCAGAAACCGTAGTGTTGCCAATTACACCATAGGCCATTGTTTTTCAGTCCTGACCTGCGCTTTCCGTTTCCGTTCCGCGCTGTCTGCCTGAACAACATGGAGTACTATAACCATGAATCGCTATGTGTACCAAATCCGCAGGCCACCGCATAGAAACGCGGTGGCCTAAACGTACGAAAACAACAGCGTTGTAGTTCCTACTCCGTAGCGCTCCTACTCTGCAGCCTGGTACGGCGTAACGGCGCGGGCAGCCTTGAGACGCTTCAGCGTGGACTCACGGCCAAGCAGGTCCATGGACTCGAACAGCGGCGGGGACACCGCGGCACCAGTGGTGCCCACGCGCAGGGCACCGAATGCGACACGCGGCTTGAGCTCGAGGTCCTCGATCAGCGCCTTGTTCAGCGCTGCTTCGATGTTCTCGGTGGTCCACTCCCCCTCACCGATCGCCTCAAGCGCTGCAATACCGGCATCCAAAGGCTCGACGGCGGTGTCTTTGAGGTTCTTCTTTGCACTCTTCTCGTCCAGCACCAAGTCATCGTCCGCGATGACAAGGAACTTCAGCAGGTCGTACGCATCGGAGAGCACCTTGATACGGGTCTGCACGAGATCCGCCGCAATGGTGAACTTGTCTTCCGAGTAATCCGCTGGGAAGTCGGTGTACTCGGTGAAGTACTCGCGCAGGCGGTTTCGGAAGTCTTCCGGCTCAAGCAGGCGAATGTGGTCGGCGTTGATTGCTTCAAGCTTCTTCTGGTCGAAGCGGGCCGGGTTACCCAGCACGTCCGAGACGTCGAAGACCTTGACAAACTCGTCGACAGAGAAGATGTCCTGATCCGCAGAAAGCGACCAGCCCAGCAGCGCGAGGTAGTTGATCATGCCTTCTGGGATGATGCCGTTGTCGCGGTGGTTAAACAGGTTGGATTCCGGGTCACGCTTGGAAAGCTTCTTGTTGCCCTGGCCCATCACGAACGGCAGGTGGCCGAACTCGGGGGTGAAATCCGTAATACCGATACGCTTCAGCGCCTCGTAAAGCGCGAGCTGACGTGGCGTGGAGGACAGCAGGTCCTCACCGCGCAGGACGTGGGTAATACCCATGAGCGCGTCGTCGACAGGGTTGACCAGCGTGTACAGCGGCGCGCCGTTGGAGCGGGCGACAACGTAGTCTGGCTGGGTTTCGGACTTGAAGGTGACCTCACCGCGCACAAGGTCGTTCCAGGTCCAATCCTGGTCCGGCATGCGAAGGCGCCAGACCGGCTTGCGGCCTTCGGCCTCAAAGGCGTCAATCTGTTCCTGGGTGAGGTCACGGTCAAAGTTGTCGTAGCCCAGCTGCGGGTCGCGGCCTGCGGCCTTGTGACGCTCCTGGACCTCTTCGTTGGTGGAGTACGCCGGGTAGACCTCGCCGGCCTCGATGAGCTTGTTCAGCACATCGGCGTAGATGTCAGAGCGCTGCGACTGACGGTACGGCTCGTGCGGGCCACCGACGTTGATACCTTCATCCCAGCCAAGGCCGAGCCACTCGAGCGACTCAATAATCGCCTGGTAGCTCTCCTCGGAGTCACGGGCGGCATCCGTGTCCTCGATACGGAACACGAACTTGCCTCCGGAGTGCTTGGCTTGCGCCCAGTTGAACAGGGCGGTGCGGACCATGCCCACGTGTGGGGTTCCGGTCGGCGACGGGCAAAAGCGAACGCGCATATTGGGGTTTTCAGTCATGGGGCAATCGTAGCGCGCCATATGCATTGCGCTTGTCGACGCCCAACCACCCCCGGCGCTCACCGCCCAGGATCCAGCAACATATCGCGTTACTTCGGGTTGCGCATGAGGAAGCGCCACATTTCGTCTGCTGCAGACGGCGAGTACCACCAGAAGTGGTTCGAGCCATGCACCTTGATCACTTCCACGCCCTTGCGGCAGTTTCGCGACGACACCCAAGTCGCATTGTTGCCTGCCGGGCGCGAATCGACTCCCCCGAAGCACCCGTTGCGGCGCTCGTAGGATTTAAACAGCTCCGGCACCGGCAGCACTTGCTGGCCTCGTCGAGTAGTGCCGTGGTACGGGGTGAGTGTGTCGTTGGTGCCGTGAATGGCCATGAACGCGACCGGCAGGTTCTGGCAGCCACGGTTCACCGGGGCGTAGTACGCGCCGGACACGCCAGCAACGCCAGCAAACAAGTCCGCCATGTGGCAGGCGGAGACTGCGGCCATGCCGCCGCCGGTGGACATGCCGGTGGCGTAGATCCGGCGTCGATCGATGTTGTAGTAGCGCTGGACGTCGTTGATCATTGCGCGGACAAAGGCGATGTCTTGGCCTGGACGTGTCGCTGCGGTTGCGGATCCCTCCCACGATGCTCCGATCGCGCGCGGGTAAACGATGATCGCGTCGCGGCCGACAGATGATTCACGCAGGCGTGAATAGTTACGAAAATTCTCCGTGGAATCCTGATATGCGGAGTACCCCACCATCACCGGGGTGGGACGTGCAGGGTTGTACCCTCGCGGCACCCAGACGAGGTAGCTTCGTCCCGCTACTCGGACCTCGCCGTTGGCCCCGTTTGCCACCGGCGCCGGCGCTTGGGGCGCCCACGCACCGGGGAGATTCGGCGCGGGAATTTGCGGGGCGGGAACTGGGTTGATCGGCAACGATGAGCCTTGTGGCAGGGAGTCGTTGGCCATCTGGACAAACTTGTTCCACTCAGCATTTGCCTGGTTGACCGCGTTTGTAACTGCCTGATTCGCCTGCGAAGACAAGTCTTGCGCCTGTGCAGGGACAGGAGTGACCGCCCCAGCGGCGATCATGAGGGTTGCCACGCTTCCTGCCAGTGCTTTACGGATCCGCCCGACCCGTTTCGCACCAACTGTCACATTGTTACCATCTTTCACACAGGCAACAATAAATCTGGGGTATATCCGAAGCAACTGATCCGACCGCACCTTTTTGCACGCCGCCGGTTAGAGTGTTTGCCCATGTCCGTCAACCCGCTTGCCGGCCCTCCATCCGGCCGCCCCGACACTGCGCCCGATTTTCTCCTTTCGCGCGCAGAAGGATCGGTCCGCACTCAAGGCGCCACCCGCACGTTCAGCGACGCCTGGGAAGCAAACAATGCGCTAGAGCGCAGCGAGGTGGAAATGGTTGTAGGTGCGCTCCCCTTTGACCAGGACTGCCCAGCGGCGCTCACTGTGCCAGAGCACATCATTCGGGAGCCAGGCCCGCTAGAGCCGCACCCGTATTACCGGATTGGCGCAGGTTCTCGCCTTCACGCAACGCTTATCGACGTCGACCCTTCCCCCGAGGAACATCTTCGACGCGTTGAGGCCGCAGTGGGTACTATCCGCAACTCCCTGTTGGACAAGGTTGTGCTTGCCCGTGCGGTAGACATCGCCTTCGACCCACCGGTTGATCCGCGCCTCGTCGCGGCCAGGCTGATCGATCTGTCCTACACGCACGACGGTTTCATCGCGGACCTCACCCCATCTGGCCGCACGGGACATTTCCTAGTCGGCTCCTCCCCCGAAGTCCTGGTGCGCCGCCGTGGCAACAAGGTGACCTCCTATCCCCTTGCAGGTTCGGCAACACGTGTACCGCACGATCCGGCGGCGGACCGCGCCGCAGCGGAGGCACTGGCGTCGTCGCAAAAGGATTTCGACGAACACCGCTTCGTTGTCGAGCACATCCGCGAGGTCCTCGAGCCACTTTGCTCTGACCTGCAGATTTCAGAGCGCCCAATCCTAGAAAAGACCAGCGAGATGTGGCACCTTGCCACACCGATTAGCGGCACGTTGAAGGAACCGGCACCAACAGCGCTGGATCTGGCAATGCGTCTCTACCCCACCCCTGCTGTGTGCGGCACCCCACCCGCCGCCGCAGAAGCCCTGATTACCACCGCCGAATCGGATCGCGGTTTCTACGCCGGCGCGGTCGGATATACCGATGCCGCAGGTGATGGCGAATACATGGTTGCCATCCGTTGTGCGGAGGTCAACGGCGACGGCACACACGCCCGCGCCTGGGCCGGTGGCGGGCTCACCGCAGACTCCGACCCACAGGCCGAACTCGACGAGACTTCAGCCAAACTGCGCACGATCATGCGCGCGCTGGGCCTGTAAACACGGCCCAAAAGCGAGCCTGCGTTCTAGGCGCGCTCGACGGGGTTGCCCAGTTTGCCGATACCTGGGATCTCAACCTCGATGTAGTCGCCCGGAACCATCTCTGCGGTACCCGCCGGCGAACCGGTTGCAATGACATCGCCCGGCAGCAGAGTAAAGGACTGGGAGACCCACTCCACCATCTCTCCAACCGACTTGATCATCTGGTTCGAGTTGGAGTCCTGCTTGGTCTCCGTTTTACCGTCGTGGGTGTGGTGCGCCTTGATCGGCAGGTTGGCAAAGTCGAACTTATCCAGGTCCGTCTCAATCCAAGGACCGAGCGGACCGAAGGTGTCCATGCCCTTGGCGCGCGCCCACTGACCGTCCGCGAACTGGAGGTCACGCGAGGAGACATCGTTGATGATGGTCACGCCACGGATCACAGACTTCCAGTCCTCAGCCTTGACGTTTTTGCATGGAACGCCAACGACGAGCGCCAGCTCGCCCTCAAACTCGACGCCTGTGGCGAACTCCGGGATCTTAATAGCGGCACCAGGGCCAATCACGGCGGTCGACGGCTTGATAAAGATTGTCGGCGGCAGGTGCTCGGCGGATTGCTTGAACACCTCAGCTACGTGGTCCGCGTAGTTGCGTCCCACAGCGACGATCTTCGACGGTAGCGTCGGTGCAAGCAACCTCACCTGGTCAAGGTCGTATTCTTTGCCGGTGTACTCCGGCGCACTAAACGGCGTGCCCTTGATCGCCTTTGCGGTCGTTCCCGCATCGTCGATAACGGCGAACGTCATTCCTTCAGGTGTTGCAATTCGTCCAAAACGCATGTGATCGAGCATACAACCCCACTGTCATTGTGGCGCATTTGGGATTCACTGACGTCTACTGCGCGCTCAGCGCCAGGTACAACTCCGCGCACGCGATCGCGTCGGTAAGCGCGTTGTGGTTCGCGTAGTCGGGCAAATTGTAGCGCTGTCGCACGCGCGCAAGCCTGAGGTCCTCGCCGCGCGGATACGTACCCATGCGCTCCATGTGTCGCCGCTCCATCGCGAAGGTATCCACTACCTCGCTCTCGCGCAGGCCCCATCGCTTGCCCTTGACATCTTTTTGCAGCTTTGCGACGAAACCTAGCTCCATCTGCGCAAAGTGGGCCAACAACTTGCGTCCTTCAAGGGCACGATCAAACGCGTCGAGTACTTCGGCAGCGGCGACGCCTTTGTTCGCAATATCGTCGTCAGTCACCCCGTGAAGCGTGACCGTATCGCCAACTTGGGCGCCTGCGAGAACGAAGTACTGTGCCTGTGATAAATCGATCACACGCCCGTCGACGGGAACCCAGCCGATGGAGACCATCTCATGCTTCTCCGGCTTGAGTCCAGTGGTTTCGACGTCGACGGCCAGCAGGGCGTCGTCGTTAAGCACCCGCGCTTTCGGTCGAAAGAACATCTCACACCGCCCGCGTCGGGTACTTCGACGCCAGCGCGTTCTGCAGCGACTTGATCACACCGAACGCATCGCGCAACGCGGCCCGATCCAGGGATTGCAACTGCTTCGGATCAATGCGGTAGTTCGGCTCCTCCCCGGCGCGCACCTGCTGCGACTGGTGTTTCATGACAAGGTCCGAAAGGTACTCGTAAGCGTCTGCCAGATCCGACGCTCCCTTCGTCGATACCGCCTCGCCGGCAGAGGCACGCAGGCGTGTAGGCGTATCCACCGCACTGACACCGGCCACGATGGAGTACAACCGAGCCATCTGCACCACAGCGGCAGTACCACCGCGTTTGATGTCTAGCGTGTTCGCATACTCGCCGTCGCGCTCAAGCACGAAGCCACGGAAAAAGCCCACTGGAGGCTCTCGGAACGTAGCCAGAGCTGCCAAGTGTGTATGTAGACGGCGCGACCCGCGCGCCGACGACAACGCCGCCTCATGCACCTCATCAGCCAGCGAGCGCCACCCCTCGCCTGACCCGAAGATCGCGCGGAAATCGAAAAACACCTGCGCGTGCAGCAACGCATTCGGATCAGGTGCAGTGACCCAAGTGTGGAACATGCGCGACCACTGTGACTGCGTCATGCGCCACTTTGGGTTCGACGCCATCATCTCCCCCGGGCATAACGCCTGACCTGCATGCGCGAGACCCTCGCAGACAAACTGTGTCAGCGCGGTGAAGTACTCCCCATGGGTTTCTTCGTCGTAACTGTCCGCGAGGACCAACGCGTTGTCTTGGTCGGAGGCTGGCCCCATCTCCGCGCGAGCCTGACTGCCTACCGCGACAAAGGCGTACGGCACCGGTGCTGGCCCCAGCTGCTCCTCCGCTAGCTCGCCTAGACGGCGAGCGATGGAATCCGCAATCGATGTCAGCAGGCGCTGTGTCTCAGCAGCGGACGCGCCTCGCTCAAAGAACCGCACAGCCACGTTTGCCGCGGCATCGTAGGCTCCCTCGAGCTCCTCGTACGTACTCTGCTGCACATCTGCTGCCAAGTAGATCGGGTCTGCTTGCAGCAGGCGCATGATGTCGAATGAGGTCAGCACACCGCACACACCTCCGGCGCCTTCAACCGGCAGGTGGTGGATCCCCAACTCGCTCATCGCGAGCATCGCCTCGAACACCAACGCTGTTTCCGGGATGGTGCGCACTGGTGAGGACATCACATGTGCAATAGGCCGTGACGGGTCCACTTGCGCTGCGACAACGCGAGAACGCATGTCCTTGTCTGTGAGGATGCCGATCTGCTCACCTCCGACGACGACGAGGCAACTCGCATCGTGCTCGTTCATCACACCGGCAGCGTGCGCGATTGATGCAGTTGCGTCACAGGTGACAGCGGGGCGGCCGTCGACAATATGCGCAATGGGCGTACGCAGCACACTCGCCGTCCCCCCATCACGCACCTCTTCCGCTGCCACTTTGAGACGACGAGACGCCGATTCAAAGAACCTGTGCAGCTCAGGATGCGCATCGAGCAGGCCTGTGAACACCTCGCGCGGCAGCATGAGCAACACGCTGTCTTCCACCGCTTCCATCACATACTGCGATTCACGCGGACCTACCAGCGTGGAGTAGCCGAAGTTCAGGCCTGTATCGCGACGGTCCAGCAGCAAGTTGTCATCGCTGACGATGTCAATCGCACCCGAGCGAATGATGTACAGCGTGTCGTTGGGCTGGCCGAGATCCACAACGACTTGACCGCGGCGCACATAGGTGATCCCCATCTGTGCGGGCAGGGCCCGGATCTTCTCTTCAGGGAGGCTTGAAAACGGCTCGTGCTGGGCCAGGAAGCCGTAGACCTCGTCCAATTCCACGCTCATGCCCGAAGCCTAGCGTGAGCACGACCCCCACACGGCGAATTTTTGGAAAACTACTGGTAGCTCACAAACCACGGGCGAGGATTCACGTCGGCATAGGTCTGCTCCGGAGTAAACATGGGAGAATCCTCGTCGATAAAGTTCTTCCACGCCATGAAGTAATTCGGGTCCAACCCCTGACGCAGGATGTTCCACGTGTCGAACTTCTGCTCCGGCAGCCCATGACCGTCCGCGTGAAGGATCCATGCCAGTTCCGGCTGCCCGGTGACAATGCTTTCGCGGTCCGGGTACATTCCAACCTGGAACTGGTGCAGAATCAATGCCTTCTGTGGCAGGTTGTTGTCGCGGACAAGCGCTGCAAGCCAGTCGGCGACCTCATTGATTTCGGCTGCGGTTGCGCTACCGATACGCGAAAGCGGCTGCTCACCAGGGTTTAGCTTCCATTCCGCATCAAGTGCCAAGCCAACGTTCGGCTGCTTGAGCAGCTCCTCGTAGATCTTCGCCTGCTCCAAGAAGTTGCCTTGGCCCGGCTGCAGGTCGATTACGGCGTAACCACCTGCGTCCACGATGGCATCCACATACGGGGCGATATCTTCCATCGGCGTCTCGTTGGAGTAGTTACCGTCATCGCCCGGGAATTCCGATGCCACCGACGCAATGACCTCGAAGGCAGGAATGATTGGCTGATCCTCCAGCGGCTCGTACCAGGAGGCGTATTGCTTCGCCAGTTCAACTGCTGCGGCAGGGTCCTGCTCCCCCATCACTCCGAGCTCTGGGCCGTACGGATGGCCGTAGAGCGCAATCATGCGCCGGCCTGGGAACACCAGTCCGCCGCCACCAGGCAGTTCACCATTGGCGGCGAGTGCTGCACGCGCACGGAAGTTCTCGTTCGAGCCCCACTGGCGGCCAAGCGCGAGCACGTCCTGTTCCATAACATCGCGCATGCTTTGCGACGACGCCCGCGGGTCCGCAGCCGCCAACACCTGCACATCCGCACCTGCTGCGCGAGCTGTGGCCACCGACGCACGCGAGGAGACCGCCGTGGCAAACACTGGCGGCATCTGCAAGCCACGCGGGTTCTTTGCCTCGAGTGCCGCAATCGCCGCCACATCTTCTTCGGCACGCTCGGCTACGACCGGTACAGTCGCTGCTACCGCGTCGTCATCGCCCGGAACCTCAATTACCCGGGACGCGCCAAGGCGTTCAACCTCAGCATCAATCGCGGCGTCGGTGCCATCGAGGCGCACCAGAAGCGGCGCACCTAGTTCCACTGCAATCGCGGCAGCCCGAAGCTGCTGATCGCGATCCTTCGCGGAGACCACCACCGTGTCCGACGACTCGAAGAAGCGCTGCGAGACTTCCACACCCGTGCCGTCGGCGTCCTGAACCACCTCGTCACCATCGGTGGCAAGGGCGTTCTTGGCGCCAGCATCGGACTGAGAGCCCCCACCGAGTCCTCCGTCGCCTGCGCCGCAGCCAGTCAGGGCAAGCGCAGAAGCACAGAAAATGGCAAGGGACGCACGTGTGATCTTCCGGGAAGAAACCATGCGCTCGACCCTACGCGAGGGCGTCGACGATGCGCTCACCTACCTCGGTGGTACGCACCGGCGTGTCTCCACGTTGGGTCACGTCGCGCTCGACTGCTTCTTCGATGCGGGCGGCGTTGGTGTCGTCGCCAAGGAAGCGCAGCATCATCGCCACAGACAGAATCATTGCCGTGGGATCAGCAATCCCCTGGCCCGCGATATCCGGTGCAGAGCCGTGCACCGGTTCGAACATGGATGGGAACTCACGAGCAGCATTGATGTTGCCGGAGCACGCCAGCCCCACACCGCCCGCAACCGCACCTGCCAGGTCAGTCAGGATGTCGCCGAAAAGGTTGTCGGTGACAATCACGTCGTAGCGCGACGGGTCCTGCACCATGTAAATCGTTGCAGCATCGATGTGGTTGTAGTCCACCTCGACCTCCGGGAACTCCTGCGACAACTCGTCGACCACGCGCTGCCACAAGCCACCTGCGTTGACCAGCACGTTGGTCTTGTGCACGAGCGTGACCTTCTTGCGGCGCGTCATTGCCAACTCAAACGCGTACCGAGCAACACGCTCAGCGCCGAAATACGTGTTCTGAGAAACCTCGGAAGCAACTTCGTGCGGGGTGCCCCGACGCAAGGTACCGCCGTTACCAGCATAGAGCCCCTCGGTACCTTCACGGACCACAACAAAGTCGATCTCACCAGGGTTTGCGAGCGGGCTCGTCGACGATGGGTAGAGCTTCGACGGCCGCAGATTAACGTAATGGTCCAACTTGAAACGCAGCGGCAGCAGCAGGCCGCGCTCGAGCACACCCGCAGGCACGCGCGCCGGGTCGCCGATCGCGCCGAGCAGAATCGCATCGTGTTCGGCGAGGCTTTCCAAGTCCTCGTCCGTCAGCAGCTCGCCGTTGCGCAGGTAGCGGCGCGCTCCGAGGTCATATTCGGTGGTCTCGACGTCATCGCGCACAGCATTGAGGACCTTGAGCCCCTCCGCCATAACTTCTTGGCCGATACCGTCGCCAGCAATCACCGCGATTTTCATATTCTGGGACACCTTTCTCACTGTGTAGATTCTGGCGCCCACATTAGCACTCCTTAGCGCTTGGGTTTAACGATTCCGCTCCGACTGACGGATACGAAACGCCAACTCCTCACTCGAGCCGAATTGCGCCCCCAGCGCAATAAGCGACTTATCAGAAAGCCCCGCCATGGCGAACAACGTCGCTTCCGCTTTCCGCGGATCCGGCAGCGGCACGATCTCCACCGCGGCACCGTAACTCCTCGCATTCGCAATCGCGGGTATCGACGACTGCCACGTGGCCACCACCTTCGGCGACATATGCGCATCCCGGCGCGATTGGACGGGAAACGGTTGCGCTTGGGCGCCGGGTTTAGCCACGGGATCTGCCCAGGTAGCACGTAGCCAAGTGGGATCGCTACCGTTGAGTTCGGCGACTGCGCGGGCACTGTCAGCAGGGTCATCGATAGTGCGTTCAACGAAGCGCAGCGAAGTCATCTCGCCGAGCGCGCGCATCCCACCGGGGTCGCGTCGGATACGTACTGCACCAGATGCGGGAGCCATAGCGACATCACCGACAGTTAAGACGGTCACCGTGTGCATGTCGGCGATCATGGAGACGTATTCGGCGTGGCGTGCTCCGTCGTAGACCATCATCGGGGCATGTGCGGTCACTGCGATGGAGGCTGCGCGAAGTTGCGCCTCCGGGGTGTCGTCGGAAAGCACGAGCGTTTCGGAGCGCGGGAAGAACAACTTCGCGGTTTCCATGCCAAGTGGGTCGTCGAGCACCACCGGGTGAGGCTCAAACGTTTTGGAGACATGCCCTGCGACGTTGACGCTACGGGCGCGATCGTAAGGGCCAAGTTGGACATCCGGAGTGCATGCGGCGAGCAGTACGCCCGCCGATAGCACGGCAAGCGATGCGTACCCGGAATGCTTCACCGGTCCTCCTTCGTGTCTCTCCCCTGTGCTGTTCCTATTCTGCGTCGTCGCACAATCCTTCGTCGCTGAGAACGTTGCGGTCCATCGCGTATTCAATCATGCCGATGAACCGTTCACGACGGTCAGCGATAAATCGCTCCCAGTTAGATGTCAGCAGTGCTTCTGGGTCGACTTCGTGGCTTTCGAGCAGGGCGTCAAAGTCATCGTCGTCAAGCAGCGACTTGGACTGCAGCCTGGGCAGGTAGCGTTTCGGCTCGTTTTGCTCAATGACGACCTCGGTGCGACGGCCCATCGGCGTGCGGTTGAGCACGCTGTCGGCCAGCTGCTCGTCGACACCGAATTCGCGTAGGTACTCCCACGGGAAGATCTGGCCGAAGCGAGGTTTCAGTTCGGCCACTGTGGATTTGTCGAAGTGCTCTCCAGTGCGCCAGTCACGCGCGCCGCGTGCCATCAGTAACGAATACAGCCCACGGTAGATCCCACTGTCCGCGGTTGCGGTATAGAGACGGGATTCATGGAAACGTGCATCGGCGACCGTACGTGGCTCGATGTCGGTCTCTCCACAGACCCACGGGATGACTTCAGAGACGTCTACGCCGATGCGGATTGTCGGCGCGTGCGCGGCATAAAGCTCACCGAACACGCCGCACCAGAACCAACGGTTGAGCCTGTCGCCGACTTCCTTCTTTCCTGCAAGTTCGGGACGTTCGGCCAGGCGCGCAAGCATAACCGCGAGCGGGATGAGTTGCGCAGGGTAAGGGACTTGATCCGCAGCGACGATACGTCGCTCTTGCAGGAACTGGGCGACCGCAACGAACCCGCGGGCCATCTCATCGGCGTGTGCACGGTAATCCTCGATCGTGATGTTGAGGATGTCACCACGGTGGCCCAAAGCAGGCCCCTGCCGACTGGTCAGCAACAGTGACAGTGCACGCAGGAATTCCACACGGCCGATGCCCTTGAGCACGTCATAGCAATCAAACTGGGCTGCGAGTTCTTCCCAGTGGCTAGCCAAGTCGAACGTCGGGTCTTGGGTTGCATATGTCGCGGTAAGGAGCTCGAACACATCCATCTGCACACCTGCCGAGTTAGCAAACGCAAAGATCTGCCCCACTCCCTCTTGTGCAGTATCGCGGTCCAGGCGGATCATTGGAATGTCGTACGCAGGCAGCTCACGCATCACCGCATTGATAAATCGCTTCACGGCAGTACGCACCTCGTCGTGTTGTGCATGTGCCGCCATATCGACGAGGAGATCGTTGCCCTCTTTCCAGAGCAACATCGAAACCGGCATCACAGCGTGCTCGATCATGTCATCGCGATTTCGGATGCCACCTGGAATGTCCGGCCCAAAGTGGGATCGGACATTCCCTTCCCCATCGACAGCAAACACGGCTTCCACCGGCATCGGCGTGTGTGCCACCGCCGCTCGTACGTCCACCATGAACTTCCGGGAAATCGGTCGCCCAAGATAGTCCACCGTGCTCACCTCCCCATCACCCTTAAATGCGTGAAAGAGCGACGTGAGGCGCTGTTGGCCGTCGAGAAGCAACAGGCCCGGTTCCACTCCAGCAACATTCACCCCCTCAAGCGGGCGTGGTTTAAAACGCTGCTCCGCGTTGCGAGTATCGAGCGCGAGGAAAGAACCGACCGGGTAGCCACGCAGCACGGAGGTGACCAACGTGCGCACCCGATCCACGTCCCACAGGTATGAGCGCTGAAAACCAGGCAGCTGCAGCTCGCCGCGCTCAGCGCGGGAAAATAGATCCTTGAGCGAATAGCTCGGCGTAGTAAAGCCCATATGCCTTAGCGTAGGACAGAATCAGCACACCGTCTCGTGCTCGATGTGCTCTGGCAGCTCAATTTGCACTGTCGCATGCTCCACACCCAGCCGGTGCAACTCCGCCTGAACCCGATCCAGCAACTGATCGCGGTCTTCTCCTTCCGCCGCCACAATGTGAACCGTTGCAATCACCGACACCCCGTCAAGCGACCACAAGTGCAGGTCATGCAAATCCCTCACCCCAGGCAGTGCACGTAACTCAGCCTCGACTTCCTCGGCGTCAAACCCTTCGGGCACACGCTCCAGCATCACACCCACCGACTCCGCCATGAGTTTCCACGCACGAGGAACAATCAGGCCCGCGATCAGCAACGACGCAATGGGGTCAGCCGCAGTAAAGCCGGTCAACGCGACAATTGCGCCGGCCCCCAGCACGGCGATAGACCCGAACATATCCACCAACACGTGGAGGTATGCACCGCGTACGTTGATCGACTCCTTTTGCTGGGAGTACAAAATCCACGCCGACAACGCGTTCGCCGCAAGGCCGATCGCGGCGATGATCATCATCGGACCCGTATCAATCGGGGCTGGATCCCGCAGCCTGCGCAAGGCCTCGATTGCAATCCAGACGGAGACTGCCAGCACTGTCGCGGCATTAATCATCGCCGCGAGCACCTCGACACGGCGGTAGCCGTAGGTCGCGTATGACGTGGCTGCACGCTTACCGACGAGCACCGCCGCCATCGCAATGATCAGCCCGGCCGCGTCCGACAACATGTGCATCGCATCCGCAAGCAGCGCGACCGATCCCGAAATCACACCTCCGACCAACTCCGCAACAAAGACCGTTGCGGTAACGGCAAGTGCAGCGCCGATCGCTTTCGTCGGCGCGTCAACACGTGCGCCATGAGCATGATCATGATGAGCGTGATCTGAATGGTTGTGCATAACGACAACCATAGGAACACCAACACGTTAATGACAATTTATTGAAAATCGCTGCCGGAATGCTTTCCACAGCGCTCACGAGGAGAAACGAATCATTCGCGCCTCCCCGTGGCGAAATCCCGCCGAGCCAAATCGTCATACTTTGTTACAGTGGGCGACCGTTCGCATATCCGAGCACGTCACGGGCGGTTCACCATGAATCCGCCCCGAGCGGCGCGGATAAGTAATAACGAAAGGAATTAGCAAATGACCACCCCGAACCCGAATCAAAACCCGAACGACCCGACCGAGGATGTTCGCGTCGAGCGCACTACCCCTGAGGCTTCGACCACCGCACCGGCGCGTCCGGCTGCTGGCTCCACTGCAGTGACTGACGACGATAACGGTGGCGGCGGATGGTGGAAGTGGCTCCTGGGCATTCTGGCAGCACTCCTGCTTTTGGCCTTGCTGTGGAACCTGTTTACCGGCGACGACACCGAGGGCGACGCCACCGTAGACACCTCCACCACGACTGCAGCCACCGAGGTTGTTAACGAGACCACCACGGTCGAAGACGGCACCGTTACCGAAACCGCACCGGCCGAGGACGCCGCTGAGGACGCCAACACTGACGCCAACGAGGCCGACGCTACCGCGACCGAGACGACAAACGTCGTCGAGGAGGTCATCGACTCCATCGCACCGGAAGGCGCCCAGGAGGAGGCTCCGGCTGACGCACCGGCCACCAACTAATTATTCGGCGCGATCCGACTACCCCGCACCCACTCTCCGGGCGCGGGGTTTGCTCTGCCGTGCGGGCTTGTGCGGGAGCAACACGACAAAGCCCTCGAATCACATTGATCCGAGGGCTACGTTTACCTACCGAATTAGCGGGCAGTGTCGGTAAGCGGGTTCTTCACCCAGCTCATCATGTCGCGCAGCTCTGCACCGGTCTTCTCAATCGGGTGCTGTGCAACCTTGTCGCGCAGACCCTCGAGCTCCTTGTTGCCACCCTCAACGTTGGCGACGAGGCGCTTGGTAAAGGTGCCGTCCTGGATATCCTTCAGGATGTCGCGCATACGATCCTTCGCCGAGGCGTCGATGACACGCGGACCAGAGAGGTAACCGCCAAACTCTGCCGTGTCAGACACGGAGTAGTTCATGTTGGCAATGCCGCCTTCGTAGATCAGGTCGACGATCAGCTTCATCTCGTGGAGGCACTCGAAATACGCCATCTCCGGCTCGTAGCCAGCCTCGACCAAGACGTCGAAGCCGGTCATGATCAGGTCCTCGAGGCCACCACAGAGCACTGCCTGCTCACCGAACAGGTCGGTGACAGTCTCGGCCTCGAAGGTGGTCGGGATAACGCCAGCGCGTGCGCCACCGATTGCGGCAGCGTAGGACAGCGCAAGCTCACGGCCGTTGCCCTGCGGATCCTGCTCCACGGCGATCAGGCAAGGCACACCCTTGCCGTCGGCGAAGGTGCGACGCACCAGGTGGCCCGGACCCTTCGGGGCAACCATGCCGACGGTGATGTTGTCTGCCGGCTTGATCAGGCCGAAATGGATGTTCAGACCATGGCCGAAGAACAGGGCGTCGCCGTCCTTCAGGTTCGGCTCGATGTCCTCTTCGAAGATCTTGGCCTGGGAGGTATCCGGGGCGAGCAGCATGATCACGTCAGCCCATGCAGCTGCCTCAGCATTCGTCTTCACATCAAAGCCGGCCTCGCGGGCCTTTTCTGCGGACTTGGAGCCGTCGCGAAGGCCAACAACCACCTCGACGCCGGACTCGCGCAGGTTCTGAGCGTGCGCGTGACCCTGGGAGCCGTAGCCGATGATTGCAACCTTCTTGCCCTGGATCAGGGACAGGTCTGCGTCTTGGTCGTAAAGCACTTCAATAGCCATAGTTCTCGCTTCTTTCTTCATTCTGTGAGACGGGCGTTTCACATTATGACACAGCCGCCTCAGTTTGTGGGTGTTTTTAGTCCAATGGAGCCAAAGTTTTAGCGCCGCGCGTCAGCGCTACCGTGCCTGATCGGGCAAGCTCGCGGATACCGAACGTATCCATGACGTCCAAAAACGCCTTCAACTTCGGTGACTCACCGGTGGCCTCAATAACAACAGAGTCCACCGCAACATCGATCACGCGCGCTCGGAACAGGTTGGCAGCGTCCACCACCTGCGGACGGGTTTGATTGTCCGCGTTGACCTTGACCAGCAGCAGCTGGCGGCCGACCGTGGTGTCGTCGTCAAGCTGCTGCACCTTAAGCACCTGGATCAGCTTGTAGAGCTGTTTGACGATCTGCTCGACAGAACGCTCCGTTGCATCGACCACCACCGTCAACCGGTTCACGCCCTCTTTCGACGTCTTCGCCGAAACGAGCGAGACCAGGTTGTACCCGCGACGGGTAAACAGGGCGGTAACACGGGTGATAATTCCGTCGACGTCCTCAACCAGCACTGAAAGCGTGTGGCGAGTGATTGCATCTGGTTGCGTCATTGTTAGTTCCCTTCCTGCTCCGCCGCAGCGGTCTCGATGGCCTCGCTGATTGCCTGCGGCGACTCCGCAGCCGACTCCTCATCGTCGAAGAACGGGCGCATTCCGCGCGCATACTCAATGTCACTATTCGACGAGCCCGCAGAGATCATCGGCCACACCTGCGCGTCCTCGCCCACGATGAACTCAATGACCACCGGGCGATCGTTGATCTCACGCGCACGTTGGATCGTCGGCAGCACGTCTTCTTCCTTCGACACCCGGAACGCAACCGCGCCGAGCGCCTCCGACAACTGCACAAAGTCCGGAACGTAGGTTTCCCCACCCAACTTCGTGTGAGAGTAATTGCCGTCGTAGAACAGCGTCTGCCACTGACGCACCATGCCCAGGTTGCCGTTATTAATCAGTGCAACCTTGATCGGAAAGCCTTCGAGCGCAGCGGTGGTGATCTCCTGGTTGGTCATCTGGAAACAACCATCGCCGTCGATCGCCCACACCTCTGCATCCGGGTGCGCTGCCTTCGCACCGAGCGCAGCCGGAATGGAAAAGCCCATCGTGCCAGCACCACCAGAGTTGATCCAGTGGCGCGGCGTTTCAAAGTCCACAAACTGCGCAGACCACATCTGGTGCTGGCCCACACCAGAGCAGTAAATTGCGTCCGGCCCGGCGGCCTTGGACAGCGTCTCGATCACAAACTGCGGAGCGAGCGTGCCGTCCTCGTTCTTGTCATAACCGCGCGGGAAACGACGCTTCAGATCCTGCAGACGCTCAATCCACGGCTCAATCGACGGCGCCTTGGTCTTTCCGGATTCCTCAAAGTAATCGGTCAGTTCCGACAGCACACGCTTAGCATCGCCAACGATTGGAACGTCCACCGCGCGGATCTTGCCCACCTCTGCAGGGTCGATGTCAGCGTGAATGACCTTGGCGTGCGGCGCAAACGTATCGGTATCGCCGGTCACGCGGTCGTCGAAACGCGTGCCAACAGCGATGAGCAAGTCGGATTCCTGGAAGGAACCCACTGCCGGTACCGAACCGTGCATACCCGGCATACCCAGGTACAGCGGGTGCGACTGCGGGAACGCTCCGAGCGCCATCAAAGTCGTAGCCACAGGGATCCCGGTCGCCTCAACAAACTCGAGCAGCTGCTTGTTCGCATTCGCCTTCACAACACCGCCACCGATGTAAAGCACCGGACGCTTCGCCTGAGAAATCAGCTTCGCTGCCTGGGCAATCTGACGGTTGTGCGGCTTCGTGTTCGGCTTGTAGCCAGCCAAATCGATCTTCGGCGGCCACTTAAACTCAATCTCCGCGTTCTGCACATCCTTCGGGATGTCCACGAGCACTGGGCCTGGACGGCCGGTCGAGGCAATATGAAACGCCGCCGCAAGCGCGAACGGGATCTGCTCCGGGTCGGTCACCATGAAGTTGTGCTTTGTAATCGGCATCGTGATGCCGCGGATGTCCGCCTCCTGGAACGCATCGGTACCCAAAAGCGACGAGCCAACCTGGCCCGTGATCGCCACCATCGGCACCGAGTCCAGGTAAGCGTCCGCGATCGGTGTTACCAAGTTCGTCGCACCGGGACCAGACGTAGCAATGCAAACGCCGACCCTTCCCGAGGCCACCGCGTATCCCTCTGCTGCATGGCCCGCACCTTGCTCGTGGCGCACCAACACGTGGCGTAGTTTCGTTGCCCGATACAGGGCGTCGTAAAGCGGAAGCACCGCGCCACCCGGAAGGCCGAACACAATTTCCGTGCCAAGCTCCTCCAGGCTGCGAACGACCGCGTCCGCGCCTTTCATCCGCTCCGGTCCATTGCTCTCCGTCGACGGGGATGGTTGTGAACCTGCCACCGTTGCACTCCTTGTGTTCGAATTACCTAAAAATAAAAGCCCCCGGCGAGCGGTGTGCTCTCGAGGGCGCTTGTGTCTGCGGCGTGTAAAACGAACCCGCTACGGCAAGCGCCGCGTGGGTACAATAATTACAAGTCGCTGATTGATCACGTACATGACAATAGTGAGCCAGCCCACCCCTCGCGCATTTTTATTCACAGAAATCACGCGTATCGACGACACCCCGGCGCATCCCGTTACTTCCCCCGGCATCAACATGACTAGCATGCCGGGGTATGACAGCCACACAGGGAACGTCCCCGACCACCCAAAAAGTGTTTAAACCAACCCGTGAGCACATCCTCGCCATCGTGCTCGCAACCGGCATCGCACTCATGGGCATCATGTGGGCGCCGAAATATCTCATTTGGCTCCTTCTTATCCCCATTGTGTGGCTCGCATGGGTACTCTGCTCCTCCACCACAGTGGATAACAAAGGAATTAAAACCCGTTACCTCGTTCGCAAAAATACCTTTCTTCCTTGGGAAGACCTGGCCGGCATCGCTTTCAAGGGAACTTCCGCACGCGTCGCTGCAAAAAACGGCACCGAGTATCCCCTGCCTGGCGTAACGTTCAACTCATTGCCCGCGCTCGCCGAGGCATCCGGAGGACGAATTACAGACGTCATTGCATCCGCCGAGCAAGCAGCAGACGGCAAGTACGAAATCATTGATAAAGACGGCGACCGCATCCTGCTTACCCGCGAGGAATACGATGCCTACCTCGCAGAACACCCCGATCTGCCGGGACCTCGCCCGTCCGCGAACGAACCTAAGGAGTAAACCGTGATCCCCCTTCGCTCACGTGTCACCACCGTTGGCCGCCAAGCAGCCGGAGCCCGCGCCCTGTGGCGCGCTACAGGCACCGGCGAGCACGAGTTTGGCAAACCCATCGTTGCCATCGTGAACTCCTACACGCAGTTCGTGCCTGGCCACGTTCACCTGAAACATGTTGGTGACATCGTGGCCGACGCTGTCCGCGCCGCAGGCGGCGTACCCAAGGAGTTCAACACCATCGCGGTCGACGACGGCATCGCCATGGGCCACTCCGGCATGCTGTACTCGTTGCCCTCGCGCGAGATCATCACCGACTCGGTGGAGTACATGGTCAACGCCCACACCGTGGATGCCATGGTGTGTATCTCCAACTGCGACAAGATCACCCCAGGCATGCTCAACGCCGCAATGCGTCTGAACATCCCCGCCGTCTTCGTCTCCGGTGGGCCGATGGAGGCCGGCAAGGCGTTTTCTGTCGGCGGTGTGACTAAGCCGAAGTCCGATCTCATCGACGCCATCGCGCTTTCCGCTAACAACGACGTCAGCGACGACGAGCTCGACAGTATCGCCAACAACGCCTGCCCCACCTGTGGTTCCTGCTCCGGCATGTTCACCGCTAACTCCATGAACTGCCTCACCGAAGCACTTGGCTTGTCACTGCCGGGCAACGGCACCACCCTGGCCACCCACACCACGCGCCGCGAACTCTTCGAGCGCGCTGGCCAGACCATCATGGACCTTTGCGAGCGCTACTACGGCCAGGGCGACGAATCCGTCCTGCCCCGCAACGTGGCCAACGTCCATGCATTCCGCAACGCCATGGCGCTCGACATGGCAATGGGTGGTTCCACCAACACCATCCTGCACATCCTGGCCGCAGCACAGGAAGGCGAGATCGACTTCGACCTGGCAGATATCGACGATCTGTCACACAAGATCCCCTGCCTGTCCAAGGTTGCCCCGAACGGTGAGGCACACGTGGAAGATGTCCACCGCGCAGGCGGCATCCCGGCCATCCTGGGTGAGCTCAACCGCGCTGGATTGCTGCATGATGATGTGCATTCGATCACGTACTCGTCGCTAAGCCAATGGCTCGCAGACTGGGACATCCGCGGCGGCAGCGCTACCGAGGAAGCGCTCGAGCTCTTCCACGCCGCACCGGGCGGTGAGCGCACCACGAAGGCATTCTCACAAAGCGCGCGCTGGGAAAGCCTGGATACGGATGCGAAAAATGGCGTCATCCACGACGTCGAGCACCCGTTTACCTCCGACGGCGGCCTTGTCGTCTTGCGCGGCAACCTAGCCCCGGACGGCGCCATCCTGAAAACCGCAGGCGTCGAAGAAGGCTTGTGGGAGTTCACCGGTCCAGCACGCGTCGTCGATTCGCAAGAGCAAGCTGTGTCCATGATCCTCAACCGCGAGGTGCTCGAAGGCGAGGTTGTGGTCATCCGCTACGAGGGTCCAGCAGGTGGACCGGGCATGCAGGAAATGCTCCACCCGACGTCATTCCTCAAAGGCGCTGGCCTGGGCAAGAAGTGCGCACTGATCACCGACGGTCGCTTCTCCGGAGGCACCTCCGGTCTGTCCATTGGCCACATCTCCCCCGAAGCTGCCGCAGGCGGCCTGATCGGCCTCATCGAAAACGGCGACACCATCGCCATCTCCGTGTCCAACCGCGAACTGAAGCTGGATGTGCCGGAAGCAGAGTTGGAAAAGCGCCGTGAAGCTATGGAAGCCTCCGACAACCCCTGGACACCGAACCGTGTCCGTGAGGTTTCGAAGGCTTTGCGTGCATACGCCAAGATGGCAACCAGCGCCGACAAGGGCGCCGTCCGCCAAGTGGACTAAACGCAGCGTGCGTGTGGTTTAGGCAAACGGGTTAATCCCGGTGCCGAACCACCACGCCGCACCTGCTGCGGCAAGACCCACAATGGCGCAGATCCAGGACGATGCCAGCGGACGCTTCGCCCAACCGCGCGAGGCGTCGATACCGTAGCGGCCCGGACCGGTGAACTGCACTGCGAGCGACACTGCCAGCAGCATGACCGGCACCCACGTTTCCGGCGTCCAGGCGAAGACGTTGAAGCCGTCCGTCTGACCGTTGAATGCGTGCAGCGCCAAAAAACCGGTGACGGCGATCGCCACAGCTGCCGCAATCGGTCCGAGCAGACCAAGGACCAAGAACACGCCGGCCGTGAGTTCGAGGGTGGGAACAACAACAGCCAGGCCGTTGCCGTACGGGTAGTTGGCGAATGCATTTTCTAGGCTGGCGATACCGTCGTTGCCGCCGAGTCGGAAGAACACTGCGACGGAATCAATAATCAGGTACGCGCCGAGGAACAGACGCAGCAGCAGCAAGCCGAAATCAGTCGTGCCACGGCGGGCGTCTTCCTCCTCTACTGCAACCGGTGCCGGATCCACCGCAACCGGCTCGACCGGCTCCTCCGCATAGGTTGCGGGGGCTGCCGGTGCGATGGTTTCAGATTCACGGATGAACGCGGATGTCACCGGTGCCGGGTCGGATGAGTATGCAGACGCCGAGGGGACCGCAGTAGAGCCTGCGGACGGCGCAGAGGCTTGTGCTGCCTTATCGGCACTCAGGCGCACCTCGTCGCCCGTCTGGGAAGTCTGCGGAAAAATCTCCGTCGCAGCATCCCCCTTGTATTCGGGCACGTCAGCGACGTTTTCCAGGTTGTTCAGATCGTCGGGTGTGAGATCGCGTGGATTTTTAGCCATGGCCTACAACTTAGGCGAAAACTTCGCTGTGATTTGTCAACTCGCCGGGGTGCGCTGCACCGATGTCAACAAACCTAGTTAGCCAAGCCCGTGTAATGGTGTTACCCTGCTACGCGCTCTAAATCTTTTACGCAAATTTATATAAGGATTGTTTATCGATGAGTAAAACGCTCAAAGTCGCCCTCGCGCTCGTGGGCCTGACTGTCGGCGCTGGTTTTGCCTCCGGGCAGGAAGTCATCCAATACTTCCTTGCCTTTGGCTACAAGGGCATCATCGGCGCCGCCATCGCAGGTGCCGCGATCGCAATTTTCAGTGGTTGGGTCTACCAGCTCGGTTCCTACTACATGGCCGATGACCACAGTGCCGTGTTCAAGAGTGTCTCGCGTCCGTGGATTGCTAAATACATGGACATCACCACCGTGTTCACGCTGTTCTGCATCGGCTTCGTCATGGTCGCCGGTGCTGGCGCGAACCTCGAGCAACAATTCGGCCTGCCAACTTGGGCCGGATCGACCATCATGGTTGTGCTGCTGCTCCTGTCCGGTCTTCTTGACATCGACAGGCTCACGAACGTTTTCTCCTTCATCACGCCGCTGCTGATCATCTGCCTGCTCGCCGCGTTTGTGATCACACTGACGAACATCCCGTCCGACTTCGGATACATCAACGAGATTGCACAGCAGAACCAAAGCGCATCAGGCACGTTTGGTAACTGGCTGATCACCGCGTTGAACTACGCAACCCTGGTCATGATCATGGACGTTTCCATGATGCTCGTCTTTGCTGGCTCCCACATGAACCCTGCACAGGCCGGTAAGGGTGGCCTGCTGGGCGGCATTATGTTCGCTGTTTTGCTGCTGATCCTCACGTTCATTCTGTTCTGCAACATGGCAGACGTGATGGACGCAGACATGCCGCTGCTGATGGTCTTCGACAACATGCACCCGGCAGTGGGCGTGTTCGTCTCCATTGTCATCTACCTGATGATTTACAACACCGCCGTCGGCATGTTCTACGCCAGCGGTCGTCGCCTCAGCCACGACAAGCCGGGCAAGTTCCGCCCGTACTACTTCGCGGCGGTTCTCGTCGGCTACGCCCTGTCCTTCATTGGCTTCGCTGACCTGCTCGGTTGGGTTTACCCAGTTCTGGGCTACCTCGGTCTTGCCCTTGGCATTGCTATGGGTGTGGCTTGGTTCCGCGACCGCAAGAACATCCAGGAGGAGACGGGACGCCGCGAGCGTCTTGCAGAGCTTGCCGAGACCGCGCTCGATCCGGAAGGCGAGCCGCTGACCCGCGCCGAGCGCAACGAAGTCGACGAGCTCACCGGCGATTCCCACATGGGCGGCCAAGACCTGTGGCAGTCCGTCCAGGAAGAGGTTGCTGCGGATCTGCACGCGGACTCTTCCAGCGAATTCGATATCGCGGACGTGCCTGCGCTCGATCCGGAGTCTGAGTCCTACGAGGGCGCACCCGATACCCCGGGCGACGAAATCCACTGGAAGTCCTACGAGGAGATGTACAAGACTGGCGAGTTCCCGGCCGTCAAGCCTCAAAACAAGTAGCACTGCTTGACGACGACTCCCCCGCCCCGGCCATCCACCACACTGGCCGGGGCTTTCGCGTTTCGCGGTTACATCTCCCAGGGATTAACTAGCTCAACGCCCATCGACTCAAAGCCAGGGGTATTCCGTGTCGCAACGATAAGGCTATGTACTTGAGCGGTAGCAGCGATAAAAGAATCCGCAGTCGCTTTCGGGTCCGGGACGTGCATCGCAGCCGCCACAGAGGCTACGTCCTCATCAAAAGGAAGAATGCGCCCTTTGAATTGAACTTTAACTTGACCATTGAACCAGTCGCGCAACCTTTCAGCCTGCACTGGATCCGTACGTTGCTTGAGCAGAATTCCTCTTTCGATCTCAAAAACTGAGATGGAAGAGATGTATACGTTTCCCTCTGCCAGGTTGTCGGCCCAACTCGCCACTCGAGGATTCACTCGGCCGGGCGGCTTCCGCAGCTCACTAATAACGTTGGTATCGAATAAATACCTCACAGGTCGAGACTCCGCACTTTAAATTCAGCTCGTGGAGGGTCGAATTCTATATCTTCATCCTTCATTTGAACTGCTTTCACCCACCCAGTTTCTGACGATGAGAGCCGACGATAGTCGTCGATCGACAGCAGAACGTGTGACGGCTCCCCACGATCAGTAATGATCACAGGGTGATCCAGCGCGGCGCGCTTCGCGGCACTGACATCCCGATTGAATTCTCTGGCGGAAATAGCGGTCATAACACACCTCCCTGCAGGTACGTACCTACAGGATATGCATTGTTACCATTACCTACAACCCACCAAAGAAGAACCAGCCGGCCCCGTACGTAAGTCGGGGCCGGCTGTGTGGTGCTTCGCTGAAGGTTACTCGGCGAGCTTCTTGGCGATGAGCTGGTTGACCTGGCCCGGGTCTGCCTTACCCTGGGTGGCCTTCATCACGGCACCGACGATTGCGCCGGTGACCTTCTTGTTGCCTGCGCGGTACTTCTCCACGATGTCCGGGTTGGCGGCAAGTGCGTCGTCGACAGCCTTCTCGATAGCGCCGTCATCGCGCACGACCTCAAGCCCACGCTTTGCGACGACCTCATCAACGTTGCCGTCACCCTCAATGACACCGTCGATCGCCTGGCGGCCGAGCTTGGTGGTCAGCTTGCCCTCCTTGACCAACGCAACCACGCGTGCGACATCGTTCGGGGTAACACCGAGCGCGTCCAGGTCCTTGCCTGCCTCGTTAGCCTTACCGGCGATGTAGGACACCCACCAGGAACGTGCTTCGTCCGGGGTCGCACCAGCTTCAACCGTGTCTACGATGAGGTCCAGCGCACCAGCGTTGACCAGGTCACGGAACTCCTTCTCCGGCAGCTGCCACTCCTCCTGGATGCGAGCGCGGCGCACCCACGGCAGCTCCGGCAGGGTTGCGCGGATTTCCTCAACCCACTCCGGCTTTGCGATCACCGGAGGCAGGTCCGGGTCGTTGAAGTAACGGTAATCCGAGGCTTCTTCCTTCGGGCGGCCTTTCGAGGTGGAGCCGTCCTTTTCCTGGTAGTGGCGGGTTTCCTGGACGATCTCCTCGCCGTTTTCCAGTGCTGCAGCCTGGCGCTGCATCTCAAAGCGCACGGCCTGCTCGACCGACTTCAGGGAGTTGATGTTCTTGGTCTCGGTACGGGTGCCAAACTCTTCCTGGCCGACTGGGCGCAGGGACACGTTGGCGTCGCAACGCATGCTGCCCTGGTCCATGCGAGCATCGGAGACGCCGAGCGCCTTCACCAGCTCACGCAGTGCGCCGACGTATGCCTTCGCAACCTCCGGGGCACGCTCGCCGGCGCCGATGATCGGCTTGGTCACGATCTCGATCAGTGGCACGCCTGCACGGTTGCAGTCCACAAGCGAAGCGGTAGCACCGGTAATACGACCGGAAGCGGAGCCCAGGTGGGTGAGCTTGCCGGTGTCCTCCTCCATGTGTGCGCGTTCGATCTCCACACGCCACTCGGTGCCGTCTTCGAGCACGACGTCCAGGTAGCCGTCGTACGCAATCGGCTCGTCGTACTGAGAGATCTGGTAGTTCTTCGGCTGATCCGGGTAGAAGTAGTTCTTGCGCGCGAAGCGGGATGACTCCGCAATCTTGCAGTTCAGCGCCAGGCCGATCTTGATTGCCCACTCCACACCCTTGGCGTTGACCACCGGCAGTGCGCCCGGCAGGCCGAGCGAAACCGGGTCAACGTTGGAGTTCGGCTCCGCACCAAAATGGGCGGAGGCCGTGGAGAACATCTTCGTCTCAGTTGCGAGCTCGACGTGCACCTCAAGGCCCATTACCGGGTCGTACTTTTCCAGTACCTCGTCGTAATCCATCAGATCGTAGGCAGTCATGTCGGCCATTCTACTGCCCCACCCGTTGTGCTCGCGCTCCAGCTCGCCGTGGCGAAATTTACCTAAAATAAAACCTCCCTCAGACGGAAAGGCACTAACGATGACGAACGCATTGCTTGCCCAAATGGCGAGTGCTTATGCGGCCTGGATGCCCAGCCAGCTGCGCGACTGGTACTCGGAGGAAGAACGTTTCTACCTCGCGACGGAGGAGATGCGCCCGCAAGCAGAGCATGTGGCTAACGACGAGTTCGGCGCCGGATTCCGCGATCACCTCAACAGCATCGGCGGGCCGACCGTAGAGGACCCGCTTGCGTGGGCGAACCGGCACGTTGAGTTCGCTGATGGTCACTGGTGCGTCGCCGGCATCCGCTTTTGGGGGCTGGATCCCAAGAAGCCGTTTGTACATGTCGTCGCTACGTCCGTATCACCGCAGTACGACGAGTTAGCACCGTATGCAGCACAGTTGCACCGCGAGTTCGCTGATTTTGCGCCGGTTGCAATCCGGTTCGAATTGCCCAACCCGCCGGAGAGCGCCGATGTGGATCAGTGGATCGTTGCTGGCCTCGTCTCCGAGCTGCGTGCTAGTCCACGCCGCCCGCTGAGCGACCAGGTGAGGCTTATCCCGGCAGCTCCAGAGGACATGGTGGAATACGCAGATGACGTGCTGGGCAACGTCGTGAAGCAAACGCCCGACGTGGCGACCTGGACCGAAGCAGCGACATTGCCGCAGTTGCAAAGTTGCGCAGAAACAGGCGCACTGTACGCAGTGGAAGTTGGAGGCCAACGCGCCGGCGTTATCGCCGCAGCGCGCGACGACGCCAACGGGATGCGCGGGTTTCAGGTCTACGAGAATCTTCTCGACGACCACGCGCGCGGCCGCGGCCTCGCCCCCGCCGCCATGCAGCACCTGTGCGACGTTCTTCCCGCGCACCCCGGCGATACGTTGTGGGGAACGATTCATGCGGGCAATGGGCCGTCGCTAGGCAATGCGCTCGCTGTCGGGCGTAAAAAGATCGCCGCGTTCGTGTGGGTGGCACGTCGCGGCGACTTGTAGTGGATGGCCCTAGACCACCATGGGTTCTGCGGCAGGCGCTGCTGGGTTCTCGGCACGCTTCGCGCGGTCATCGCGAAGACGCATGACCATAGCGAAGATCCCGCCCGACAGGGTGTGCCAGACCGAGAAGATGACACCCGGCAGCGCGGCAAGCGGGGTCATGTACTGCACCGCGAGCGTGGCGGCGAGGCCAGAGTTTTGCATGCCGACTTCGACCGCGATGGTGCGCGATGCAGATTCTGTTTGCTTGGTCCCCTTGCCGGTGAAGTAGCCAAGCGCGTAGCCGAGCAGGTTGTGGATCATCACAGCTACCAAGACAAGCAGACCCGCTTCGACGATCTTGTCGCGGGACCCAGAGACGATGATCGCGACGATCGCCCCAATGGCGACGACAGAAATCCACGGAAGCGCCGGCAGGATAGCCTCTGCGATCTTCGGCATGAAGAACGTAATCGCTAGGCCGAGCAGGACCGGAAGCAGCACCATCTTCACCGTGGAGATCGCCATGGAACCTGCGCTTACCGGCAGGTACTGCCCCGCCAGCCACAGGGTGAGCAGCGGGGTGAAGATCGGCGCGAGCAGCGTGGACACCGTGGTCATTGCAACCGACAGCGCCACATCACCGCGGGAGAGGTAGGTCACCACGTTGGAGGTCGTGCCGCCCGGGGCGCAGCCGACAAGAATGACACCTGCCGCGATTTCCGGCGGCAGCTTGAGCATCCACGTGATCAGCACGGCAAGTACCGGCATGATGACAAACTGCGCGATCACGCCAATGAGGACAGGCATTGGACGCTTGGCGATGATTGCAAAGTCAGCGACCTTCAACGTCAGCCCCATACCGAACATGACCACACCCAGAAGCCAGGTTGTCCACCCGGTAATCGGTGCGACGACAGACGGGGTGAAGTACCCGATGCAACCGCCGACAACGACGAGGATCGGGAAGACAACAGAGGCGATCAGGGCCGAACGATCTTCGGCGGTGGTCGCCCCACTACTCGATTGACTCATGGCGTGAGATCCTACTCTCACACTATGGACACTCGGGGAGGTTTTGGAGAATACGTTAGGAAACCCCAGCGTGGCTTAGGTAAACATCGCCTTTGCGGTGGCGTAGCCCAACGCGTAACCAAGGGCGTTGTGGAGCTCGACCACGAGCAGGACGACGAGGCCGGCCTGGGCGAGTTTGTCGCGGCTACCGGCCACGACAATGGGGACGATGATTGCGATCGCGATGACCGACCCCCACGGCAGCACCAGCACAACCGCCGCCACAAGACGCGGTGCGACGAGACGGACGAGGAGGCCGAGGCCGACCGGCAGAATGACCATTTTCACGATCGATCACGCCATTGGGCCTGCACTGACATCCATGTGCTCACCGGCCAGCCAGCGTGTGAGTAGCGCGGTGAAAATCCGGGCGAGCAGCGTGGAAAACCGATGTCATCGTCACCGACAGAGCGCCCCGGACTACATTGGGCGTATGTGGATCGATGAAGTACGCAAACTTAAGCGCGAACGAAACGCCGTCATTCTGGCGCATAATTATCAGATCCCGGAGATCCAGGACATCGCCGACTTCACCGGCGATTCACTCGCGCTATCTCGTATCGCCGCCGACACCGACGCAGACGTGATCGTGTTCTGCGGTGTGCACTTTATGGCGGAAAGCGCCAAGATCCTCAGCCCCGACAAAACGGTGCTCATCCCGGACCAAGATGCCGGATGCTCGCTGGCGGACTCCATCACCGCTACGCAACTTCAGCAATGGAAGGACGAACATCCTGGTGCGGTCGTCGTCAGTTATGTGAATACCACCGCCGATGTCAAGGCCTTTACGGACGTCTGCTGCACCTCCTCGAACGCCGTTGAAGTGGTGGAATCCATCGATCCGGACCGTGAGATCCTCTTTTGCCCCGACCAGTTCCTCGGCGCCCACGTGAAGCGCCTGACCGGCCGCGAGAACATCCGTATCTGGGCGGGCGAATGCCACGTCCACGCAGGAATCAACGGCAAGGAGCTTGCGGAGCAAGCGTCGGCGCACCCCGATGCGCCGCTGTATATCCACCCAGAATGCGGTTGTGCGAATTCCGCAATCTTCCTCGCTGGCGAAGGAGTGATCCAACCGGAGCGTGTGCACATGCTATCCACCGGCGGGATGCTCGACCAAGCAGACCGCGACACAGAAGGAACTGTGCTCGTAGCCACCGAAGTGGGAATGCTACACCAGTTGCGAAAGCGGGCTCCGCTGGCGGATTTCCAGCCCGTGAACCCCCAAGCTAGTTGCCGGTACATGAAGATGATCACCCCAGAAAAGCTGGTTCGCAGCCTGCGTGACCTCCGCGACGAGATAACCGTGCCCGAGGACGTCGCGGCGAAGGCGCGCCAGTCATTGGAGCGGATGATCGCGATCGGCACACCGGGAAGCGGTGAATAGACACCGATGACAACGCCTGCTCAGCCGATCTTCCCTCCACTGAATAAGGAGGCCATACAGCGACTCATCCGTCTCGGTCTCGCGGAGGACTTCGCTCATGGCCCCGACGCCACATCCGTGGCGACAATCGACATGGACGCGGTTCTTACTGCACAGGTGGTCCCCCGCCAGGACGGGACCGTCGCGGGAATCGACGTTGTGGGATGGACTATGCGCGAGATTTCCCCCGCCGTCGACGTGTCTGTGCACGCCGCCGACGGCGATCGAGTGACGGCCGGTGACTGTCTTGCTACGGTGTCCGGCCCGGCGCGCGCCATTCTGTCGGCGGAACGGACTGCATTGAATCTGCTCACCTACGCTAGCGGCATCGCGACCGCGACTTCTGCGTGGACGGAGGCTATTTCCGACACTCGGGCGCGGGTGAGGGATTCCCGGAAAACGCTTCCCGGCTACCGCGATTTGGCGAAATACGCCGTGCGTTGCGGCGGAGGTGTCAACCACCGCATGAGTCTGGGTGACGCGGCACTGATCAAGGACAACCACGTCGCGAGCGTCGGTAGCGCAGCCGACGCATATCGACGCACGGCCAACGCATTCCCAGGCCTCCCCCTTGAGGTCGAAGTGGATGACCTAGATCAGCTCACCGAGGTCCTGGAATTGAAGCCGACTCTGGTCATGCTGGACAATTTTGAAGTGGAAGACACGCGGGTGGCAGTCGCCCGGCGAGATGCACTGTCCCCAGCGACGATGCTCGAATCCTCGGGTGGCTTGACGCTTGATCGCGCCCGCGCCTACGCGGACACGGGCGTTGAATTCCTCGCCGTCGGCGCGCTCACGCATTCGGTCACCATCCTGGATATTGGCCTCGACGCGCTGACCTGACCTCGGCGGATCACCTGTTCAGGCGGGCCTTGAGCGAGGTCTTCACTTCCGCCCATTCAATGTCCAGGATGGAGTAGACGCATGTGTCGCGCACGAGACCGCTGGCGAGAATTTTGTGGCGGCGTAACACTCCATCGAGCTTCGCGCCGAGTCTTTCGATAGCCGCACGCGACTGGCGGTTCATGTAGTGCGTACGGATCTCTACGCGCAGGCAGCCGAGGTCCTCGAACGCGCGCTGAAGCAGGAGCAGCTTCGCCGCCGTGTTGAACTTTCCGCCCTGGGCGTTTTTGGCAATCCAGGTCGATCCGATCTCGATGTTGCGATTGGTCGGATCCGGGTGCAGGAACGTCGTCACGCCGATCGCCGATCCTTCCGGTTCGACAATCGCCCACGGCGCGCGCACCCCGCGGTGCTGATCAGCGAGATACGTCTCGATGTACTCGGGCACTCCCCCCGGTGTCGGAATGTGGTCCTGGTACCACAAACTCGACAGATCCCCGACGCAGGCGGCAAGGGCTTCCGCGTGCTGCAGGCCAAGGGGCTCGAGAGTGACCCACTCATTGCTCAAGGTGGGGTTGTCGCAGAAATTCAACGGTGCCTCCGAAAATAGTGAACGAGGGGCATGAGAGCGCCCCAGCTGTAAACCTAGGTGATCATCGCCCTGCCGGTAGCGTGTCAGCGCCCGTGAACGGCGCACGGCGATCGCACCATCGGCCGTCAAAGCGGCGCTGTCGCCTCCCAGACCTCCCGGTAGCTCTCAGCGAGCGTGGCCACGGTCTCGTGCGCGTTGAGCCCGCTGGGGTTGCCCACCACCCACACCGGCACTCCGGCGAGGGTTTCGGGTTGAAGACCGCGGGTGGCCTTTGGTCGTCGATAAGCATCGCGGTACGCCCCGATTCCAGCGAACATCACAGCTCTGGGCTGATGCTTTTCGACGACACTCCGCACCACCTCACCTCCCTCCACGAGCTCCGCCTTGGAAAGGTCCGACGCTTTCGGCGTCATGCGCCCCACCAGGTTGGTAAACCCGATGCCGCGCTCGTTGAGCATGGCCGCGTCTTCCTCCGATAACCCCTCATTGGCGTGGACACGGTATGGGGTGATGCCTGCGGCCTCCAACGCCGGCCAGAAGCGATTGCCCGGGTAGGCAAACGGCGCGTCCACCTCCTCGGTGAGGCGGCCGGGGTTGATGCCGACGATGAGCAGGCGGCAGGGGTTAGGAATGCGGTTTTTCATAGAGTGCGCGTCCGGGTGCTATGTGAACATCGCTTTCGCGGTGGCGTAGCGTCGCTCCGGGACCGTTTTGAGTTGCGCTACCGCATCCTCCAGCGCGACAAGTTCAATGTCTTCGCCACGGAGGGCAACGCAGCTACCAAAGTTGCCGTCGTGTGCCGCTCGGGTGGCGTGCACACCGTATCGGGTGGCCAGTACGCGGTCATAGGCGGTCGGCGTGCCGCCGCGCTGGATGTGGCCAAGCACTGTGGTGCGTACGTCGTAGCCGAGGCGCTTCTTCACTTCGTCGCCAATGATCTGCCCCATTCCGTTGAAGGTCTTGTGGCCGAACTCGTCTTCCTCGCCGAGACCGGCGTCCATCGTGCCCTCCTTGGGCACCGCGCCTTCGGCGACGACGATGATGCCGTACTTCTCCCCCATCTGGAAGCGGCGCTCCATGGCTTTGCAGATCTCCGCAATATCGAACGGCTCCTCGGGGATCACGGTGTAGTGTGCACCACCCGCCATGCCAGCATGCAGTGCGATCCAGCCGACGTGGCGGCCCATAACTTCCACGATCAGGATGCGGTTGTGGGATTCGGCTGTGGTGTGCAGGCGGTCGATCGCGTCGGTGGCCACGGAGACTGCGGTGTCGAACCCGAAGGTGTAGTCCGTGGCAGCCACGTCGTTGTCAATGGTCTTGGGCACACCCACAACCGGGATGCCGTTATCGGAAAGCCACTTCGCACCCTTGAGTGTGCCTTCGCCGCCAATGGCAATGAGCGCATCGATGCCGGCGTCGTCCAAGTTCGCCTTAATCGTGTCGATGCCAGCCTTGAACTTGTCCGGGTGCAGTCGCCCGGTGCCTAGGATCGTGCCGCCGCGCAGAAGCAGGGAGTCCATGTAGGCGTCGTCGTAAAGATCGACCCTGCGGTCCTCCATCAAACCGACCCAACCGTCACGGTATCCGACGACGGTCGAGCCGTATTCGGTGTTCGCGGTACGGACCACGCCGCGGATAACGGCGTTGAGTCCGGGGCAATCTCCTCCAGAGGTCAACGTGGCAAGTCGCATGCACGCCAGCCTAGCGCGCCGCGCCTACCCCTGCCCGCGGCGCAATGCGTATCGACGACACCACGCCCACCACCATCGCCACAACCGGCAACACCAGCGCCTTGGACGCCGTCGCATCGATCTCACCGGAGGCAAGCACTGCCCCCACAAGTGCTACGCCAAGCACGCTGCCCACCTGGCGCGCGGTGTTGTACAACCCGGACGCTGCACCGGTCTGTCCCTCAGTGATGCCACGCATGGTGACAGCAGCATTCGGCGCCCACACGAACGCGCCGCCGATACCGAGCAGCGCCGTGACTGCGGTGAACCACCACAGGTTGGCGTCGGCGTTGATGAGCACGATCGCCAGCACCAGTGCCATAGTGCTGAGGGTAAACCCGATCGCGCAGAGTTTGCCGGGGTTGCGGCGATCGGTCAGGTAGCCGGCCACCGGGGTAAGCACCAGTGCAAGTACCGACATCGGCGCCGTGATCAGGCCCGCTGCCGACGGCGACGCTCCAGCGACCGTCTGCAGCCAGTACATCAGCGGGATGAACATCGAGGCGACGGTGAACCCCATGGAGGCCACGCCGAGTGTGCCAAGTGCAAAAGCGCGGTCCGAAAGGAGATCGATTGGTAGGAACCCGTCATCGGTGCCGTTGCGTGCGGACTGCACAAGCACGCCCAGCAGCAGCACACCGAACAGGATCGAGGGCCAATAGCCGAACTGGATGCCGTAGACCAACAGCCCAAGCCCGCCGAAGGACAGCACGACCGGTAATAAGGTGACCCGCTCCCCTGTCGTCGTCAATCGCGGCAGCGCGATGACACCGGCGACCAGCGCAACGGCGCCTAACCCAGCCTGGGCGTAAAACGCCGCACGCCAACCCTGGGACTGCGCGATTGCACCCCCAACCACCGGCCCGATGAGCGAGGCCACCGAACCGATCACGCCCCACACGGCGAACGCGCGTCCCTGCTTGTCGGCGGCAAACACGCGCGGGATCAGCCCGAAGGCCTGCGGTAAGAACACCGCCGCGCCGAAGCCCTGAAGCGCACGCGCGACGATCAGGGAACCGAAGGACCACGACGCACCTGCCAGCGCTAGTGCCGCCACGTAGACGGTAAGGCCGGCGAGGAACATGCGGCGTTGCCCGAACGCGTCGCCAAGCCGTCCCGTGGCCGGCATGGGCGCGACCGTGCACAGCAAGTACACACTGGTCAGCCACACCGCGCCGCCGACCTCGTACGGCAGAAGCGGGGTGATCACGGGCATAAAGCCCTGATCAATCAGGACAAGAAAATACCCCGCAGCCAAGGCTGCGAGGGTATTCCAGGGATTAACGGCCGGCTTCAAATGCGGCACCCACGCGGTAGAGCCGTGCGTCCTCGAACGCCGGGGCGATCAACTGCAGACCAACCGGAAGGTCGGTATCGGAGGCGTTGCCCGCCGGAACCGACATGCCCGGCAGACCCGCCAGGTTCAGCGGCAGCGTGAACAGGTCGAAGTTGTACATGGCCAACGGGTCATCGACCTTCTCGCCCAGCTTGAACGCGGTCGACGGCACAGACGGCGCCGCGATGACGTCGCAGCCCTCGAACGCCTTGGCAAAGTCCTGCGCGATCAGGGTGCGCACACGCTGTGCCTGCAGGTAGTAGGCGTCGTAGTAGCCCACCGACAGTGCGTAGGTGCCCAAGATGATGCGACGCTTGACCTCAGCACCGAAGCCTTCGCCACGCGTTGCGGCCATCACCTCTTCTGCGGAGCGGGAGCCGTCGTCGCCGACGCGCAGGCCGTAACGCATGCCGTCGAAACGCGCGAGGTTCGAGCTCACCTCGGACATCTGGATGAGGTAGTACGCGCCCATGACATCGTCGAAGCTCGGGCAGTCGACCTCGACGATCTCTGCGCCCTGGCGCTCGAGCTGTGCGTAGGCGGCGTCGATGGCCTCCTTGACACCTTCCTGGGTGCCGGGGCGCTCGAACTGCTTCACGCGGCCGATCTTGACACCCTTGAGGTCGCCGGACGCACCCTCACGAGCAGCGTCGGCACACGCCGGAACCTCGCGGTCCACGGAGGTAGCGTCGAACTCGTCGTGGCCAGCGATGATCTCGTGCAGCAGCGCAGTATCAAGCACATTGTTCGCGCACGGGCCGACCTGGTCAAGCGAGGACGCACAGGCGATCACGCCGTAGCGCGACACGCCACCGTAGGTCGGCTTCACGCCAACGGTGCCGGTCAGCGATGCCGGCTGGCGGATCGAGCCGCCCGTATCGGTACCGATGCCCAGCGGGGCCTCACCAGACGCAAGCGCTGCAGCGGTGCCACCGCCGGAACCACCCGGGACGCGCTCCAGATCGTGCGGGTTCTTCGTCTGCTTGTACGCGGAGTTCTCCGTGGAAGAGCCCATGGCGAACTCATCCAGGTTGGTCTTGCCCAGAATCGGGATGCCAGCGGCGCGCAGCTTCTTGACCACGGTGGCGTCGTACGGGCTCATGTAGCCCTCAAGCATCTTCGACGCAGCCGTCGTCGGCGCATCCGTGGTCACCAGCAGGTCCTTCAGCGCCAGCGGCACACCAGCAAGCGCCGAGGCCGGCTCCTCGCCGTTCTTTACCTGCTCGTCGACCTTGTCGGCTGCAGCCAGAGCCTCTTCGGCGCCGACGTGCAGGAAGGCTCCCAGCTCGTCGTCAATCTCCGCGATACGGTCCAAAAACGCCTGAGTAACTTCGCGCGAGGTGACCTCACCAGCCTGAATCATCGCTGCAAGTTCGTGCGCTGGCTTTGCGACGAGCCCCTCTGCCGGAATCGTGTACTGCGTCATCGTTTAGTCTCCCTCTCCGAGAATCTGCGGCACCATAAAGCGGTCGTCCTCCACAGCCGGCGCCTGATCTAGCGCCTGCTCCTGCGTCAGCACCTTCTTTTCCACATCGGCGCGCATACCGGCGTCGATGGAGTGCGGGTGGCTCATCGGGGTCACGCCCTCGGTGTCCACGCTTTGCACCTTCGACACTGCTTCCACAATCGTGTCCAGCTGCTGGGCAATCGTGTCCAGCTCCTCGTCTTTCAGCGCAATTCGCGCCAGGCGTGCGATGCGCGACACCTCGTCGCGTGAAATCTCAGCCACAGTCCCATCCCTTCGGCATAACGTGGGTTGCGATTAACGCGCCTTATCTTACGTCACGTCGTGCCACCGCCTCTCCACCCCCAGTTGCTATAAATAAGGCCATGTCGTACCTCATCCGCGTTTCACTCCCCGATGTGCCGGGCAGCCTCGGCCAGCTCGCTGAGGCGTTCGGCATCGTGGAGGCCGACATCAACTCCGTGGACATCGTCGAGTCCTCACTCGACGGCACCGTGACCGACGACATCGTGGTCACCCTGCCCACCGGAGTCATGGTGGACACCCTGATCACCGCCGTCGCATCCGTCGACGGCGCCGAAGTGGACTCGATCCGCCCCTTCACCGGGCGCGTCGACCGCCGCGGACAGATCCAGATGCTCGCCCAGATCGCGGCACATTCCGGCAAACAGGCCGACACGCTCGAAGAGTTGGTCAACGTCATGCCGAAGGCCGTCACCTCCTCCTGGGCGGTGGTGCTGAACAACTCCGACGCCGGTTTGGAGCGCGTCGCTGCCTCCTCCGCCGCGCCCGAGGATGACGGTTCCACCCCGCAGATGCCCGCAATCGAGGGCGCGCGCATCTTGCAGCCCGATTTCGACGAATGGGTGCCAGAGTCTTGGTTCCAGTTGGACACCGCCCTGACCGTGGCACCCCTGCACGGCACCGACCTCGTGCTCGTCGTCGGCCGTGTGGGCGGGCCCGACTTCTTGGCCTCCGAGGTGCGCGAAGTCGGCGATTTGGGCTACATCATCGGCGCGATCCTGAGCTAACCGCTCGCGACTAACGACGAGGCACATTGCCCGGCGCGCAACCTATGCAAGCGCGTCTGGGCCGCCCTCGAGCAGTTGCACGAACTGTTCCTCGGTAAGAATCGGCCTGCCCAGCTCTTCGGCTTTCGCTGCCTTGGAGCCGGCGTTTTCACCGACGACCACATAGTCGGTTTTCTTCGACACCGAGCCTGCCGCTTTGCCACCGCGGGACAAGATTGCTTCCTTGATTTCGTCGCGGGTAAAGCCCTCAAGCGTGCCCGTGGCCACGATGGTCAGCCCCTCCAGGGTCTGCGGGGCGCGTTCCTCTTCGTCGGACTCCATGGTCACGCCGGCGGCCGCCCAGCTATCGACGATCGCCTGGTGCCACTCCACCGTGAACCACTCCTTGAACGACTCCGCAATCACCTCGCCTACGCCGTCGGTTTCTGCCAGGTCTTCCACGGGGGCGTCGATAAGCGCCTGCATCGAGCGGAAGCGCGACGCGAGCGCGCGAGCCGCGGTGGGGCCGACATGGCGGATGGATAGCGCCACGATCACGCGCCACAGGTCGGCGTGCCGCGCGGTTTCCAGGTTGGCCAGGAGCTTCTTGCCGGAGGCGTTGACCTCGCCGTCCTTGCGGGTGTACACGCTGGACTTTTTCAGGTCCTCCTCGGTGAGGTCGAACAGCTTCGCTTCGTCCTCCAGCACCCCGGAGGCAATGAGGTCGACCGCGCCCTTCTCCCCGAGCGCCTCGATGTCGAAGGCACCGCGCGAGGCGATGTACTCCAAACGCGTGGCCAGCTGCGCCGGGCAGGAGCGGGTGTTCGGGCAGCGCCAGTCTGCATCACCCTCCTTCGCGGGGGCGAGCTTCGTGCCGCAGGCCGGGCAGTTTTCGGGGTAGACGAACTCGCGCTCGGTGCCGTCGCGAAGATCCGCAACCGGGCCTAGTACCTCCGGGATGATTTCGCCGGCCTTGCGCACCACCACGGTGTCGCCGATCATCACGCCCTTGCGCTTAACTTCGTGCTGGTTGTGCAGGGTTGCCATGGACACCGTCGAGCCTGAGACGAACACCGGCTCCAGCACCGCGTACGGCGTCGCGCGGCCCGTGCGCCCGACGGAGACCTCAATGTCGAGCAGTTTCGTGGTCACCTCCTGCGGCGGATACTTGTAGGCAATCGCCCAGCGCGGCGCGCGCGACGTCGCGCCAAGACCGCGCTGTTCAGCGACAGAATCCACCTTGACCACAAGCCCATCCATCTCGTGGATCGCATCATTGCGGTGCTCGCCCCAGTACTTCACGGCCTTGAGCACATCGTCCGCAGTCTCTGCCCGGCGCGTGTACTCGGAGACCGGCAGGCCCCACTCGGCGAGTTTCTCGTACGCCTCGTGCTGGGTCGCCGGATTGAAGCCTTCGCGCGCGCCGATGCCGTGGCAGATCATACGCAGTTTGCGCTTCTTCACGTCCTCCGGATTCTTCTGGCGCAGGCCGCCGGCTGCCGTGTTGCGGGGGTTGGCGAATGGTTTGCCGCCTTCCTTTTGGCGCAACTCATTGAGTTCCGGGAAGTCCTCAGGGCGGATGAATACCTCGCCGCGGACCTCGAGGAACGCGGGTGCGTCGCCAGTGAGTTTGTGCGGGATGTCCTCGATGACGCGCGCGTTGGCGGTGATGTCCTCGCCGGTGGTGCCATCGCCACGCGTAGCTGCGCGGGTCAGTTCCCCGTTTTCGTAGATCAGGTCGATGGACAGCCCGTCGATCTTCAACTCCGTCAGGTACGGCCCCGGGGTCTTGTCCAGCCACTCGCGCATCTCATCTTCGGAGAACACGTTGTCCAGGCTCATCATGCGCTCGGGGTGTGTCACGTCCGCGAACGCGGAATCGGCCGTCGGCGCACCGACCTGCTTGGTCGGCGAATCCGGCACCGCCAACTCCGGGTGTTCCTCCTCCATCTTCTGGAGGCGGCGGAACATCTCGTCGAACTCGGCGTCGGTAATCACCGGCTGGCCGTTGTAGTACAGGTCGCGGTGCTTGCGGACCTCTGCGGCTAGTTCGTCCCATTCACGGTGCAGATCAGCGGAAATTTCACTCACGAGGAGCCAGTGTAGGTGTTAGAACAATCATCCTGTCGCTTGCAGCAGGCCTCCCAAGTTCACCAGGCTGTATTCCGCAAGGCACTCGATCTGCTACTACAATGCGCTAGAAGAAGGGAGGCACACCATGACAGCAACACACGCGCAATGCTTTGAAGCATCCGGGGCATCGATCCGCGCTGCACGTGCCTCGATGGCACTTGAGAGCCGTGCCGTTCCTGAGACCTACGAACCGTCCGAGCTTGAACAGCAAATCCTCTCACGGCTTTTCGAGGAACGCGGATGGGGTTAGACCCCGGCTACGGCGAAACCCCGCTCGACGGAGATGAGATGAGTGCGCTCGAACCGGCGCTGCTCGAACATTTTGACCGTATCCCTGACAAGCTCACAATTCATAGCCTCGAACAGCAGACCCTTGCAGTTACTCGTGCGAGGGTTCTCGAGGACATCGACAATTCGGAACTTCATCTCGACGAGATACTGACAACATCGTTCCTTGTCGAGCTTCACCGGTGGTTATTCGACGGCATCTGGACCTGGTCTGGAGCGTTCCGTCGCACTGGGCTCAATATCGGTGTGGATCCGCAATTCATTTCCACTGAGTTACATGCTTCCTTTGGCAATCTTGGTTATCAAGCAGAGGCTTCGTTACTCACCGCCAGACAGTTGGGTATTGCTACCCACGCTGAGCTAGTTCGTATCCATCCGTTCACCGACGGTAACGGCCGAGTCACCCGTCTCATGGCTGATCTCGTATTTGCTGCGTCACAGGGTCTTCCCCATACTTATGAATACGACTGGGACCTGGATAAGAGCGTGTACATCGACCTGTTGCGCACTTATGACCTCAATCGAGATCCAACTCCGCTCTCCAGCTTTATCGGAGTCCGCAAGCTCGGTTAACGACTTTGGATCACTCGTGTCGGCGCGCTCGTTACAATGACCGGCATGGCCACATTCGATGCCTCCCGCATGCTCTCCTTCGACCTGGAGACCACCTCCGCTAACCCGCGCGAGGCTCGCGTGGTCACGTCTGCGCTAGTGCGTATCGACGACGGCGTGGTCGACGCCAACGAAACCCTCGCCGACCCCGGGATTGAAATCCCCGAAGAAGCCGCCAAGGTGCACGGCATTACGACGGAGAAAGCGCGTGCGGAGGGTCGCGACCACGACGAGGTGGTGCGCGAGACGGTCGAGGCAATCAAGAAGGGCTGGGAAGACGGCCTGACACTCGTGGTGTTCAACGCCCCCTACGACCTGACGGTGCTGCGCAACCTCACCGGTGATTTCACCGTCACCGGCCCTGTGTTCGACCCGCTGGTGGTCGACCGGGCGAAGGACCGCTACCGCAAGGGCCCACGGAACCTGACTGCGATGTGTGAGCACTACGGGGTGCGCATCGACAACGCCCACGAGGCGACCGCCGACGCGTTCGCCGCCGCACGTGTGGCGTGGATGCAGGTGCGCAAGGCCTACCCAGACCTGGCCGAGATGGAGTCCGGCGACCTCATGGAGTGGCAGGCCGTGGAGTACTTCCGCATGCAGACCGACCGCAAGAAGTACTTTGAGGCCAACGGGCGCGACGCCTCCGGCGTGCTCACCGCCTGGCCGATGCAGGGTTAGGGCGCTACTGCTGGCTTGCGAGTTCTTCGTGCATTTCGCGGGCGGCAGCGTAATTCCGCGCGCACGCAAGCAGCGTGTCTGCCGGCTCGGCGTACACATCGATCTGGGTCTGTGCCGGGTCGATCTGTAACTCGTCGAACACACGGTAGAGCTCGCGTGGCTGCATGGTCGGGATCGCAATGCGAGCACCCGTATCCAGCAATCGTGCCAGCGCGTCGCGGTTGCAGGTGCGGGGGTCGATGGTCTGCCACGGGGTGTCGTCGATAAGCATGGGCGTGTGCAACAGGTGCTCGCCGAAGCGGTGCAGGGTCTCCTGTGGCTCCGGGATCGCCGCGATGGTTTCGTAGTCGGTCGCGCCTTTGAGCGTGCCGGCCATGACGTCGCCGAGGCACGGCTCGTCGAGTTGGAGCACCGTGGCGCCGAAGCGCGTTTTGATGTCGCGCACGTGGTCCGCGCTCGCCTGCAGGAGCGCGTCGGTGATATCGCGTAGCGCGCCGGGGTCGGTGATCATGCGGTGGCCGTTGGGCATCTCCACCTCAGCGGCAAGCGTGAACGGGCCGGCGAGCTGGACTTTGACGGCGTCCGTCTTGCCGTGCCAGAGCGCTTCGAGGTGGTCGAGGTCGCGGGCCATGCGGTCGGCGTCGGCACGCTTTCTGGCAGCCACGCGCCAGCCGCGCGGGCCTGGAGCGATCGGGATCTCGAGCAGCGCGGCGGTGCGGCCGACGAGGTCGAAGCCGGCGCCGCGATCTGGCAGTTGCGGGATGTGTGGCAGCGGCGACTCGGAAAGCACCACGTCCGCGGCTTGCGCGAGGTCGGTGCCGGGCAGGGGCCCGAGGCCGAACGCGGTGGTAGGAAGTGTTGTCACGGCGCTGATGTTACGCGGTAGCGCCTAGGCACTGCTCAACGCATAGCCTGACACGTCCCTGCTGCGCTACTTCTTTTGTCGCCCGATCGCGCCTTCGTCTGCTCCCACGCCCCGCCAACCGCTTTCTAGACCTGCCGGCCTTTTGCATAATGGCACAAAAGGGCAGGTGGATCCTGTCGGAGATAGACCACGCCTCCCGGCTCAAACCGCGACCATTCCAGTTTTGGAGTAAGCGTCCGACATTTTATCGCGCTCGATTAAGTATTCGGTCTGAGTGCAGTCTTGACCAACGTAGTGGAACTCGAGGGTGTGTGCCCTCAATGGCGTTCTATCTTTCGTCCGGAGTCTTGCCCTCGGCACTGGTCTCAAGGCCACTGTTGAGGTATAGAAACGCTGTGGAATGCCCCCGTGGAACGTTCGGCGACTTCCCAAACCCTTGAAGTAGATAACCTCCGAGGAGGGCGAGACGTCTATTGTCGGCAGTTGGACAAACGCGTTGTTCTACTCGGAGCCCCACGTAAAAAGAATGGTGTCTTCCCTGCTAAAGAAGATGGACTGCAGCTCCAGGGTAGAGCTCATAGCGCTCTCATTCTGAACGGCCTATGCAGTTGGCGGGCCCACGCCGCTTAGTGCTCGAGTGGGCCCACCAACCTTTCATAGTGCGAGTGCTTTGCACCCCACCTTGATTCAATCCTGGCACTCAGCGCTAGGACCATCCCCGAGAAAAGTTATACACAATTCGACGGGCTGCCTGCCACCCGGATTTTGTCAGAGCTACACCTGCGATAAGCCCAGCGATGCCTCCAAAGAATACAGAAGGGAACCAAGGCATATCAGTGTAAAAACGAAATATGCCAAGTGCCACTAAAAATCCGCAAATCGTTACCAATGAGCGCATGTTTTACCACCCTATGTAGGTTGAAAAGACGCCACCTGCACTGGCAATGCAGCTGATCGCAAGTCCTGGTCCAATTTTCTTAGCGAGGAACTTTACCAAGCCCCAGTAGGAAACCCTCTTCTCTGGAATTTCCATGATTGTATCGTAACCGATTACGCCACCAGCACAACCGGCAATGGTTGCGGCAGCTGCGCTAAGAACTCCCTTATCGTTTTGGTCCTCTGCCGCCATAGTCTGGACTGGTACTGTATTCAGCTCGGCATCCATCTTCTTTGCTGAAGACAAGACTGTTTTCCGACCATTGGAGTCAATGGCTACCGCGTCACCATTAGCGTTGAACCCGTACTCAACTGTTCCCGCAGGCAAGACAATGACGGTGGCGCAGATGCGCGACTATATTGACACCCACATCGACTTCTACCTCCACAGACGATTGAAGTCGACACTCGGCGACGGCTACACCACCATCGCCGAACACCGACAAGCACTGAGTGCAGAACAACGAGACAAAGTCCCCCACATGCACTCCAACAGCTTGTCCGCATCTCCTTTTCGGCTATAAACGAGGTGCGACTAACGAGGTTTGCAGGACCCGGTGGGCCAGAACTCTACCCAGTGGCGCAAATCGTGCCGGAGCCAAGCACGATGTCGCCCAGTCCGTCCGGGTCCGGCAGGTACAGCACCGCCGCCTGGCCGCGGGCGACGCCCTCGAGAGGCTCGTGGAGGGCAAGCGTCATCTGGTCGCCCTCGATACGCGCAGTGCACGGCACAACGCCACCGTGGGCGCGGATCTGCACGTTCGCCTCAAACTCGCCTGCGTCGGACATCGCCGGGTGCAGCACCTTTAAGCGGTCGGCGGTGATCTCCGTGACACGCAGCGCGTCGCGCGGGCCGACGGTCACGGTTCCGGTGGCCGTGTCCACATCGGTGACGTAGCGCGGCTTGCCGTCAGCGGCAGGCACGCGGAGGTTCAACCCCTTGCGCTGGCCGATCGTGTACTGAAACGCGCCGTCGTGCTCGGCGAGCTCGTTGCCCTCGGTGTCCCGGATCATGCCGGGGCGCATGCCGATTGAGCGGCCCAAAAACGCCTGGGTGTTGCCGTCGGGGATGAAGCAAATGTCGTAAGAATCCGGCTTGGACGCGGTGGCAAACCCGTGGCGGGCGGCCTCCTCACGGATCTGGGGCTTCTCCGTATCGCCGACCGGGAAGATGCAGCGGTCCAACTCGTCGCGAGTAAGCACGCCGAGCACGTACGACTGGTCTTTGTTCGGGTCGGTGGAACGGCGCAGGTTGCCGGCGTCGTCGATAATTGCGTAATGCCCTGTTGCAATCGCATCGAAACCGAGCGTCACCGCGCGGTCCAGCAGGGCTGCGAACTTGATCTTCTCGTTGCAGCGCAGGCACGGATTCGGGGTTTCGCCGTGCTCATACGACCACACGAAGTTGTCGATGACCTCTTCTTTGAACCGGTCGGAGAAATCCCACACGTAAAACGGGATGCCCAACTTGTCGCACACGCGGCGCGCGTCGGCGGAATCCTCGAGCGAACAACACCCGCGGGCGGATTCGCGCGTTTGCTGCGCGTCTTTGCTCAATGCAAGGTGCACGCCGACAACATCGTGGCCGGCCTCCACAAGACGCGCCGCCGCGACTGAAGAGTCGACTCCCCCGCTCATCGCCGCTAATACTCGCATGTCGGCGCAGTGTAGTCCCGTGCCCACGAAAGGTGAAACGTCCGGCTGCATGCATCGAGACCACCATCTGGACATATACCCCCATGGGGTATTAGCGTGGGACACGATCGCCGCGCTAGCCCCCGGCGCGGCCGAACCGATCACAACCATGAACTGCAACGAAAGGACAGAACCATGAACGACAGGCACGCCCACTCCGGCACCGGACCCGGTGGGCACGCCAGCCATCATGAGCATGACGCTCACGAGGCCCATTCCCGTCACGGCAGTACCGAGCACGCGGGCCACGGAGAACATGGAGGCCATGACCACGCAGGCCACGGCGATCACGTAGCCCAGTTCCGCAGGCTCTTCTGGATCATGCTGGTTCTCGCGATCCCGGTCGTCGGATTTAACGAAACCTTCGCCCATCTCATCGGCTACCAGCTGCCTGACGCGGAATGGGTCCGGTGGATCTCGCCGCTTTTGGGCACGGTCATTTATTTCTGGGGAGGTCGCCCGTTCTTGACGGGTGCTGTCTCAGAGATCCGCTCCCGCAAACCCGGCATGATGCTGCTGATCGCCCTCGCGATCACGGTCGCCTTCGTCTCCTCTTGGGGTGCGAGCCTGAACTTGCTAGACCGCGGGCTGAATTTCTGGTGGGAACTGGCGCTGCTGGTGGTCATCATGCTGCTGGGGCACTGGATCGAGATGCGCTCCCTCGCCCAGACCACCTCGGCCCTGGATTCGCTCGCCGCACTTCTGCCCGACGAGGCCGAGAAGATCGACGGCGACGAAGTGGTGAAGGTCACCCCGGCGGATCTTGAGGTCGGCGATGTCGTGATCGTGCGACCCGGCGCGTCCGTGCCTGCTGACGGCACAATTGTCGACGGCAGCGCCAGCATGGACGAGTCGATGGTCACCGGTGAATCAAAAACGGTGCGCCGCGGTGAAGGCGAGCACGTGGTCGCTGGCACCATCGCGACAGACTCGGGCCTGCGCATCAAGGTCACGGCCACGGGTGACGACACCGCGTTGGCCGGCATTCAAAAGCTCGTCACCGATGCGCAAGAATCGTCATCGCGGGCGCAGCGCCTCGCAGACAAGGCCGCCGCGTGGTTGTTCTGGTTCACCCTCGGCGCCGCCATTCTGACCGCCGTGGTCTGGACCGTCGTCGGTGTGTCAAATGAAGCGGTAGTGCGCACTATCACGGTGCTCGTCATCGCCTGCCCCCACGCCCTAGGCCTTGCGATCCCGCTGGTCGTCTCGATCGCGACCGAGCGCGCCGCCCGTGGCGGGGTGCTGATCAAGGATCGGCTCGCGCTCGAATCGATGCGCACCGTCGACGCAGTACTGTTCGACAAGACTGGCACCCTCACCAAAGGTGAGCCCACCGTCACCGCGATCGAACCCGCCGGCGGGCGTGATAAAGAAGACGTGCTTGCCCTGGCAGCGGCCGCCGAAGCAGACAGCGAACACCCGCTCGCCCGCGCCATCACCGGGGCTGCTCAGGCCCGTGGCGTAGCCGTCCCGCAGGCAATCGACTTTTCTTCGTCCCCAGCAGTGGGCGTGAAGGCAACTGTTGACGGTGAGGTAATCGAGGTCGGTGGCCCCTACCTGCTTGAGCAGCATTCCGCCGGGGAGCTCCCGGTCGCCGACGAGTGGCGAAAGGAGGGCGCGATCATTCTCCACGTCCTCGCCGACGGCGAGGTGATCGGAGCACTCCGGCTTGCCGACGAAATCCGCCCCGAATCCCGCGACGCCGTCGACGCACTGCACTCTGCGGGCGCCCAAGTCGTCATGATCACCGGCGATGCGCAGGCCGTCGCGGACACCGTAGCCAGGGACCTGGGCATTGACCGGGTCTTCGCAGGTGTGCGTCCCGAGCACAAGGCCGCGAAAGTCAAGGAACTACAAGCCGAGGGCCACAGGGTCGCGATGGTCGGTGACGGTGTCAACGACGCCCCCGCGCTGGCCCAGGCCGATGTCGGCATCGCGATCGGTGCCGGCACAGACGTGGCCATCGGCTCGGCGGGTGTCGTCCTGGCAAGCTCCGACCCGCGGTCGGTGCTTTCGGTCATCGAGCTCTCCCGTGCGACCTACCGGAAGATGAAGCAGAACCTGTGGTGGGCGGCCGGCTACAACCTGCTGTCCGTTCCGCTGGCTGCCGGTATCCTTGCACCAATCGGGTTCGTGATGCCGATGAGCGTCGGCGCAATCCTGATGTCGGCCTCAACCGTCGTCGTGGCTCTGAATGCGCAGCTGCTCCGCCGCCTCGATCTCACCCCACAGAGCAGCACCGACCGGATACTTAACCGGTCCAAGTGACCCGACACCGTGCACACCATCCAGGAGACCAATGATGAACACCCCCACCCCCGCTTCCGGGAACTCGGCCAACCACGGCTACATCAGCGAGAAAGACCGCTACCTCGCTCGGCTCAAACGCATCGAGGGGCAGACCCGCGGTATTCACCGCATGATCGACGAAAACGCCTACTGCATTGACATCCTCACCCAGATCAGTGCGGTCAACGCGGCGCTGAAGGGCGTAGCACTGGGTTTGCTGGACGACCACTTGAAGCACTGTGTAGCCGATGCGATCAGCGACGGGCAGGAAGCCGACGCCAAGATCGAAGAAGCGTCAGCAGCTATCGCTCGACTGGTGAAATCCTAGACAACCGTGGGAGGACTCGTGCGTCTGTTGCGGGTCCCTACTCAGCGAGAGGTGAAACGTCGGTCCACCCCGATGGAGGCTGCACATAACATCCGGCGGAGCGTAATACTTCAACTGCCTTTGCGGGGTCCCGCCGGATAACTGCCTCAGTTTGCATTTCAATGAATCGTCTACGCCCCTCCTCCACGCGTTCCTCCCACCCCGGCATTGGTTGTGCATCGAATTCTCTAACAACTAACTCCACAACGTCCTCCACCGTGACGCGGAACTGCGGGTCACCGAGGGGAAAGTGAATATTCTGCTGCTGCGCCGCAGCCTCGTAGCGGCCGCTTCTTGCTAGGAGTAACCCCAACGGTACGGATTCCGCGTGAAACTGAAAATGGCTCGGGGGTTTGTTTCTGGCTTCGCGGTCGAACTCGAAGCGAACAATTGGTACGAAACGTTGTGTCGCCTTAAATTCGACCTTTATCGAGCTTTTTTCAACCGCAACCCCACTCCTGGAATTGCTTGGCCGTAGCCGGAAGTCGACAGCTAGGTGTAAACGGTTGCTTCCCGATCTGCCTATGGCGAGTTCCTTCGAGATTTTGAACCACGAGCGAAAGGTCTCTTTGGAGGTTTCGAAAGTCTCTAGCGCGGTGGTACCTACTAATGTGTTTTCGAGCAGATCCTGTATTTCACCAACGAACGTCGTTGCGTGTTCTATCCAGGCGTGCTCAGACAAAACATCTACCCGTTGAGCATCCACGACAACGCTTCGTAACGTTCTAACAGGCGTTCTTCTTCAAACTTCAGGGCACCGGCCTCGCGAAGCCGACGCAAGACATCGACGTTGTACGGTTGCATCTCTTCTTCGATGTTGGCCAATTCCCGGATGATCTCGTCGTTCGAGAGCATCCGGGTAACCGGAGTCGACATTTGCCCCTCCTTCTGCGTAGATACCTTGGACATCGATCCCCTGGATCAGTACTAGCGATCGTAGCGCAAGACCTTCATTCTTAAACGTCATACCGCAGTACGACGCGGCTGCACGCGGCGGCAAGTAGCGTGGACGGCCATGAACTTTTCCACTACCCGCGCAGTGCGGATCCGCAATGCGAGCATGGCAGCGTTCATGCTGGTCCCCTGCCTAGTTGGGCTGCTGCCGGATTCGCGACAGTTGGTCGTCGGGCTCGCACTGCTGGCCTGCGCCGTTGCGGCCCCGTTTACCCGCTGGCGCTGGCCACTGGAAACGTTCGCTGCGATCCTTACGGTGCTCATTCCCGCGGCGTTCTGCAACTCGCTCCCCGTCGGCACAATCGCCGTGGCGCCGTTCGCCGCGTACGTCGCCAGGCGCCACCTGCCTGCCCCGCACCGCGACTTCGCCACGGCTGCACTGTTGCTTGGCGACGCCGCAGCCACCGCGTTCATCATCCCCGCGCTCACCGCGCTCGAGCCTGTCGACCGGCTCCCCTACGTCTTCTGGAGCATCATTCTGCTGACCGTGGCGTTACTCTTCGGCGAGCTGCGACGCCGAGCCGACGAAAGTGCGGAGCAGGAGCTGGCGCGTCAGCGCGCTGAGTTCGAACGCGCAGCCCAGGAGCAGCGCGCCCACTTGGCGCGAGAAATCCACGACATTGTCACCCACTCGCTGACCGTCATTGTTGCGCAGGCCGACGGCGCGCGCTTCGCCGCCACCCCGGAGTCGAAGGACGAGGCGCTGCGCACCATCGGCAACGTCGGCCGCGACTCGCTGCGCCAGATGCGCGGCGTGGTGGAGCTGCTGCGCGACCCTGAACAGCGCCCCCTTGAACCAACAACGCAACTGGACATCGACGGCCTGGTCGCCACCAGCCGCGCAGGTGGGCTTAACGTCGCATACACCGCCGAGGGCACCCCTCCCGAGCACCTGGCCCCGGCCACCGCGCTTACCGTCCAGCGCATCGTGCAGGAGTCCCTGACCAACGCCATGAAGCACGGCACCGGTCACGCCGAGCTCGCGGTGCGCTGGGGCGCAGATACCGTCGTGGTAGAAATGACGAACCCGGTCACTCCCGGCGCGACCACTCGTCCGGGCCACGGAGTGGAGGGCATGCGGCAGCGCGCGGCGCTTTCCGGCGGCACGGTGACCGCATCCGCCACCCCCGCCGGCACCTGGACCACAACGGCAAGGATCCCACTCACCCCATGATCACTCTCGGACTCGCTGACGACCAAGCGCTTTTCCTCCACGGCATCCGCAACGTGCTGGACTCCCAGCCGGACATGGAGGTCCGCTGGCTCGCCGCGAACGGCGAGGAGGCAGTGCAGGCGTGCGACAGCGATCCGGTGGGCATTGTGCTTATGGACGTGCAAATGCCCGTCCTCGACGGCATCGCCGCCACCCGGCGTATCACCCAGCACCATCCGGACACCAAGGTGATCGTGCTGACCACGTTCGACGACGAGGACTACGTGCTCGGCGGGATCGGCGCGGGCGCGAGCGGGTTCCTGCTCAAGGACGCGGAACCGGAGGTGCTGCTAGACGCGATCCGCACGGTTGCAGGCGGTGACGCGGTGATTTCGCCGAGGGCGACGAACCGGATCGTCGCAAAGCTTGCTGCTCCGACAGAGAAGGCTGTGGCCCTGTCCGCCGCCGACCGCCTCGCGCTGGGTGAGCTCACCGAACGCGAGCGCGAAGTACTCATCGCGATTGCCCGCGGCTGGAGCAACGGCGAGATCGCGGAGCGGATGTTCATCTCCATGCCCACGGTGAAAACTCACGTGGGCCGGGTGCTGGCGAAGACACAGTCGCGCGACCGGGTGCACGCTGCCCTTTTCGCGTACCGGACCGGGTTGGTCTCGCGCGCGGATCTGTTGGATTCCTAAGCCGCGTCATACCTGGGTATCACGCCCAAAATCATGCCCTGTGCCGACGCGGAAGGCCCGTGTCATGCGCGAACCTTGAGCGCATGGAAACACCGATGATTCAGACCTACGGTCTGACCAAAACCTACGGACACACAGACGTCGTCCACAACCTCGACCTCAGGGTCGCCCCTGGCGTGGTGCACGGCCTGCTCGGCCCGAACGGCTCCGGCAAATCCACCACGATGAAGATGCTGCTCGGCCTCATCGCCCCCACGCACGGCGACATCAGCGTGCTCGGACACCCCATGACGCGAGCGAACCGCGCGCATGTCCTTGCCGGTGTCGGCTCGCTCATCGAAGCCCCCGCCGCTTACCCACACCTCACGGGTGGTGAAAACATGCGTATTGTCACGCGTCTGCTCGGCGCCGATCCCGAAGCGGTGCGCCGCGCGGTGTCGCTGGTGCGCCTCGAGGGTCAGATGGACAAACTGGTGAAAAACTATTCGCTGGGTATGAAGCAGCGCCTCGGCATCGCGATGGCACTCGCACGCGACCCACAATTACTTATTCTCGACGAGCCCACCAACGGCCTCGACCCCGCCGGCATTGAGGAGATCCGCGAACTCATCATCAGCCTCGCCCGCGACCAGGGCCGCACAGTGCTGGTGTCGAGCCACCTGTTGTCAGAGATCGAGAAGATGGCGACCGACTTGACCATCATCAACCACGGCAAGCTCGTGTTCCAGGGCTCCCAAGACGAGCTGTACAGCGCGCAACTGCCGGATGTGTTCATCCAGACGCCGGATGCTGCAACTGCGGTCTCGGTCCTTCGCGCGCTGCAACCGAAACGGGTCGAGGGTGGCGTGGAGCTTTCCGGGCTTGACGACGACCACCTCGCCCACACCATCGCCCTCCTGGTTACACACGGCGTACCGCTACACCAGGTCCTGCGCAAGCGCCGCAGCCTCGAGGACATCTTCATCGGCTTGACCAACGACGAGGTGGCAGGCGCATGATGGTGGAATTCGCCAAACTCAAACGCACCAAAATCGTGTGGCTGAGCCTGCTCATGACGGTGGGGATCGTCCTATTCGCCAACATGAGTCTCTTCGCAGGCGACAACGCCGCCGCATTCCAGGCCAACCCAGATACCGCATGGGCGGGACATCTCATCGGAATCGCCATGGCGCTGGCGTTTCTGACCCCGTTGCAGTTGGCACTGGTGGCCAGCCGCATCGTGGATACGGAGCACATCAGTGGCGGGTGGCGGCTCAACGCCATCGCAGGAACTCGGCCCGGGGCGCTGCTTCTTCGAAAGTTAGGTGTTGCGACGGTGGTAGTTGTCGTCGCAAAGTGTATTGAGTTCTCTGGGGCCATAGCGCTGCCCCTCGCGATGGGCGCGCCTGCACCGCGCGGAGCGATGCTGGAGACATGGCTGCGCTTCGGTCTCGGTGTCGCGGGCACCACACTTGCGCTCCTCGCTGTGATGCTCTTGCTCGCCGCGCTTGTCGAGTCGCAACTTGTCGTGCTCGCAGTCGGGGTCGTCGGCGGGTTCTTTGGCATCGCATCACTGCTGTCCCCACCGTGGCTGGCTGCAGTCAATCCCTTCGGGTACATCGCTGTGATCCTCCCGTTCGGATTCACTGAAGCAGGGGTCACCCCGTCGCAGCCCGGCTGGGTGCTGTGGAGCGGCTACCTCGTCCTCGCCGTAGCGGTCTTGGTCGCCGGTACCAAAGCCCTGGATCGAAAGGAGATCTAGACCATGGACCTAATCCTTAACGACCTGCTCAAGTTTCGACGCTCCCACGTCTGGGCGGTCGCGTTCCTCGTCCCCGTAGTTGCCGTCGCGATCGGCGCCGGCAACTACGCCGCGAACACCGGCACCCTGACCGCCGGTTGGGGTAGCTACTTCTCCCAGGTCATGTTGTTTTATGGGTTGCTGTTCTGTACCGCTGGCATCGCGATCCTCGCCGCAGCCGCCTGGCGAGTCGAGCACCGCGGGCACAACTGGCTCACCATGCTCACCTCGACGCGTTCGGTGGGCAACCTGGTGGCGTCGAAAATCGCCGCAATCGCGGTTACTGTCGCAGCGATGCACGCTGTTCTCATCGGCCTCACGTTGTTCGTCGGTTGGGCATTGGGGATTCCCGGTGCAGTGCCAGGCGAGCTCCTCGTCGCAGCGTTATTGGCCCTGGCACCAGCCGTTGCGGTGGCGTCATGGCAGTCACTGCTGTCTATGGTCATCCGTAGTTTTGCAGCACCCATCGGCATTGCGGTGGTGGTAAGTCTCGTATCGTTTGGCGCACTCGCGGCTGGGGTGCCTGGCGTGCGGTTCATCGTGGCGCCTGCGTTGTTGTCGCACACGCTGTGGCTGGGCAGTTCCGCCGTCGCTGCTGCTGGAGCGCTCGGCACTGGCACCGTCACGGGTGTTCTCGCCGCCTCCGCAGCGTTGACCGTGGCTGGCTGGGCGGTTGCTGTGGCCTACCTACGGCGTACCGACGCGCGGATCTAGGCACCGGGTACGCTCACCAGCCATGGCCGCCAAAAGTGAGTTTTATGAAATCGATACCGGTGTCGCGGAGGTGCTCCACGAGCCGGACGGGTCGATGGTGTTGCTGGTCAACGGGGTGCCCAGTTCCCACATCGTGCCTGGCGACCCGCAGCGCCTCGATTTTGAGTACATGCGCTGGATGGCGGACTTTTTGGATACCCACTACCCCGACGAGGCGAAGCCGAAGTCCCGGCTGACACACCTGGGCGGCGGCGCGTGCACGCTGGCGCGCTACTTCGCAAGCGCGTGGAAAGGCTCGCGCAACACGGTGGTGGAGATCGATTCCGAACTGGCGGTGCTCGCACGCGAACTCTTCGACATCCCGCGTGCCCCGGCCGTGAAGATTCGTGTCGACGACGCCCGCGACGTCACCGACGCTTTCAAGCCCGCCACCCGCGACGTGATCATCCGAGACGTGTTCTCGTCGGCCACCACGCCGCGGAATCTGACGACGGTGGAGTTCTATGCGGCGGTGAGGTCGTCGATAAGCGATCGCGGCTTTTACCTCGCCAACTGCGGCTCCCACGCCGACTTGAAGGAGGCGAAAGAGGAGCTCGCCGGCATGCTGGAGGTGTTCCCGCACGTTGCGGCGATCGCCGACCCGCCGATGTTCAAGGGGCGCCGCTACGGCAACATCGTGCTCATCGGCGCCAACCACCCGATCGAAGCCGGCGACGTGCTCACCCGCGAGCTGCTCAAAGGCGGGGTGCCAGCGCAGTTCAAAGGGCTTGGGTGGGCGCGCCGCTTTGCGACGACCCCACGCCACGACTAGTGCTTCAGCGCGTTATCCAACAAAATCAGCAGGTCGCCGATTTGGTAGTTGCCGACCATCATGTTGCGTAGGTCGTCGATAGGCAGCTCGCCTTGGCCCGCGAGCTGCTGGACCAAGCGCGCGATGTTGTTCGCATCCGTCAGATCAAAGCCTGCGACACGTGCGGCGTCGATGAACTGCTGCACACCAAGACCACCCGCGGCCAGTGCAAGGACTGCGACAACCAACTTCGTGCTGTCCTGCTCAAGCACCTTTAACTCGCCGGAATCAGGCGCCTGGAAACGCTCCAACACGCCACCAGCAGCGTTCAAGTTGCCTGCGGCGAACTGGTTCAACTGACCCGACGTGCCGTTAAACAGGTTCATGTCCACCGGGGTGTTGATGCCGACGACACGGCCGGAGTCGCTGCGCTGCCAAAACGACAACTTGTCCCAACCACCAACCGGCGCCGGGGGCTGATTCTGGTACGCGGCAAGCCACAGCGGGTAGGACGTGAACGCAGAGGTGTCGTTCATGTGCTCGTACCAGAAGTAGCGGTACGTGTAGATCATCGGCTTTTTGCCCGTCTGCGCCTGCACCTCAGACAGGAAGCGCTGCGTCCACGCCGCAAGCTGGACCGGGCCGAGGCCCTCGTCGACCTCAAGGTCGAGCACCGGCGGCAACTGCGTTGCCGGGCCCTGGTTGATCACGGAGGCGAAGTAACGCGCCTGGGTGACCGGGTCCTCGGCGGGGCGCGCGTAGTGGTAGGCGCCGACCTTCAGGCCGGCGTCGGCAGCGGCTTTGGCGTCCTCGTCGTAAAACTCGTTCTTCCAGCCCTCGCCCTCAGATGCCTTGACAAAGGCGAAGTCCTGGCCGCCGATCGTGCCCACCGAGCGCCAGTCGATGGTCGCGCCGCCCGGACGCTGGTGGCCCGCGACATCGACGCCGGAGACCACGCCCGGGATCGACTGGGCGTCGGCTTGCCCGAGCGGCGTGACGGTTGTGGCAAACAGCAGGGCGGCGACAGCGGCTGCTGCGGAACGGATTCGGCGTGACATCTGCATGCGGGCAACACTAGTGCACCCAAATCACACAAATCACATGCGACACGCGCGTTGCCGGTTAGAGCGCGCCAGCTGCCCGCGCCTTTTCCACCACGTCCGGGATCGCGTTGAGGAACGCCTCCACGTCCTGCGCAGTGTTCGTACGCCCGACCGTCACGCGCAACGCCCCCATCGCCTCACGCTCGCTGTAGCCCATCGCCTCGAGCACATGGCTCATGCGCAGCACGCCACTGGCGCACGCCGAGCCCGCCGACACCGAAATGCCCTGCACGTCCAGCAGCATGATCAGCGCGTCCGCGTTCGCGCCGGGGAACATGAAGTGCGCATGGCCCGGCAGCGCGGGCTCTTGCGTTGCGACGACCACCCCATCCACACGTTGCCTCACCCCCTCAATGAGCGCATCCCGCAGGCGCTCAATCTCGGTATGTTCTGCGATCGCCTCCTCGAGCGCCACCGCCGTGGCGGCGGCCGATGCGACGTCGACGGTGCCGGAGCGGATCCCGCGCTCCTGCCCCCCGCCCAGAATCACCGGCTTCGGCGCGGGCGAACGCTTCGCCAGCAGAATGCCGGTGCCGCGCGGGCCGCCAAACTTGTGAGCGCTGGCCGCAAGCGTGGTCGCGCCAAGCGCGTGAAAATCCACCGGCACATGGCCGACCGCCTGCACCGCATCGACGTGCACCGGCGTGCCGACGGCGGTGGCGCGCTCAATCGCCTCACCCACCGGCTGGATCGCGCCGGTTTCGTTGTTCGCCCACATCATCGTCACAACCGCCGCCGGCGTATCCAGCGCACTTAAGTCCGTCACGTGCCCGTCGCGACCCACCGGCAGCCACTCCACATCCGCCCCAGTCTGGCCAAGAGACTTGACTACCTCGAGCACCGCGGGGTGCTCGATAGGCGTGGCAACCACCCGATCCAGCTCGGAAGTCGCAAACAGCCCACGCACCCCAATGTTGTTGGCCTCTGTGCCCGAGCCGGTAAACACCACCTCCACGGGGTCGGCGCCGAGGGCGCCCGCGATGCGCTCGCGGGCGTCGGCAAGCACAGCGTTCGCCTTGCGCCCCGCGGCGTGTTGGCTTCCCGCGTTGAGGGCGCCTGCGTGTTCCACCCACGCGTCGATCGCACTTTGGCGCATCGGAGTTGTAGCAGCGTGATCGAAATAGACCATGCGCCCAAGGTTAGGCGTGCACGCGCGGCCCGCACACATGCGCCACCGCCTGATCCCCAATCCGCGCGATCACCACCGCCATCTGTGCCTTGCCGCGCAGCTTCAATTTCTTGCGCAACTGGTCCGGGTCCACATCCACGCCGCGCACGAGGATCTCCACGCTGCCAGCACCGTGGGAGGCCAGCACCTTCTTCAGGGCACGCAGCGGCACCGCTTCCAGGAAGGGAAAGCCACTGTAGCCTGCCGGGATCTGCTCGCCGGTCAGATACGCAATGTGCTCGTCGAGCATGCTCAGACCGTGACGCGCAGCCCACCCACGCACCAGGCCCGCGCGCACCACTGCCCCGTCCGGGTCGATGATGTAGCGCTGTGGGGCGGTGACGTCGACGGTGTCGTCGTCAAGATCTGTGACGCGCTCCTCGCCATCTCGCAGGACCACCGCTTCTCGACGAACCCCTCCCGCCAACCCCGGCGTATACAAACACGCCTCTTTGACGCCGCCGTCGACGGACACCACGCTGACCAGCCCATCCCACCCCGAATAGTCGATGCCCGGCGCGCACTTCACTGCCATCTCGCGGCCGGCCTGCGCATCGAGCAAATCCGGCAGCGGTGGAAGCAACTGGGCTGGGTCGGTGATTCGGCGGCCCCCGGCGCGACGCGCTGGATCAGCAACCACCACCCCGTCAGACGTCACCGGCGTGAGCGCATCCGCCTGCGCCAGCCACGCCTCTTGCCCCAAGTTGTGCCGCGCCATGATCAAACGAGACATATCCAGGTCACTGCCCATCCACGCAATGCCACGCTGACGAAACGCCGGAGCTTCCGAGCCGACAGAACACGTCACGTCATGCACCATCTGCGCTCCCGCCTCGGCAATGCGCGCGGCACGTACCCCCGCTACGCGTGCTGGGGTGGCCTGCTGCGCGGCGTCGGCATCGGTAAGCCAATGGGCAGGAAACTTGCCGGCTGCGGCGCGCCGGGCGGCGATAAGCGCGCTGACGGCTCGGGCGTAGTCGCCAAAGTGTTGGTCCAACACCGCACGGTCGGCGAACACACTCTTTTTGGTCAGGGCGATCTCGGGCTCGACTGCGGAGATCGCGTCAGCGTTCGCTGCGAGGAACCGTGCCTCTGCGACGCTAAATGTCATAGCGTTTTCCGATCCTATCGACTGGTTGAAACGTAAAGAACTCCTCATAACGCTCGTCGTCGACCGGGTCGCCGATCACGGGTGCCAGGCTTGCGCCTTCGGCGGCGTGCAGGACGTCGTCGACAGTGTTAAAGCGGCGCAATTCGTTCAACTGGGCCCACGTCGAAGGGGCAAGGCGCACCAAACCATGCCGCCAGCCGTCAAGGATCAACTGTGGTGGGAACCAGTTCGCGTCGTCTGCCTCCCACGTATCCGAATCCGGCTCTTGGCCCTCCGGATTAGCGGCGACAAAGGTAAACGTGTCAAACCAATTGCCGCTTTCGGACACCCCGACCCAGCGCGCCACCGGCTTGAGCAGGTCCGCGCACACGTTGAGGTTGCTCTCCTGCAACACGTCAGTCAGGGAAAGCTCGTGAGATTCGAGCCGGAGGCGGTGGTTGTGGAAGGGGCGGGCGTCGTCGAGAAGCGTGCCGTCATCGTCAACCGCAAGCAGCGTGCCAGTCTCCTCGAACAGCTCGCGCACCGCCGCGAACAACACCGCGTGAGCCTTGTATTTGGTCACCCCGAGCTGGCGAGCAAGCGAAATCGCGGAACGCCCAAGCCACAACTCGCCATCGTCCCAGGCACGCGGCGGGAAATCACGCGAATCCACCCCGCCGCCCGGAAACACCGTCAACCCCGGGTAATTCGGCATGGACAGGACACGCTCCTGCACCCACACCTCAATCCCCTCGGCGCTATTACGTAGCAGAATTACCGTCGCAGATAAACGCGCACCGAAAAACCCGCTCTTCTCGCTCGGGTCAATCGAATCGGCCTCGTCGTGCGACAACACGGCCTCGTTGCGCTTCTTCTCCGTCGGCATTGCTCCCACCCCGGCGGTCTACGCCCGGTGCGCACCCCTGCGGGCTGAACGGGCGCGGCGTGCGAAGAAACGCCCGTCAGCGCGCGTCACTTCGATCGGCTGGTGGTAGGCGCGCGAGACGTTCTCGGACGTCAGCACGTCATCGATGAGGCCTTGGGCGACAATCTCGCCTTCGTCCAGCAGCATCGCGTGGGTAAACCCGTCCGGGATCTCCTCCAGGTGGTGGGTGATCATGACGATCGCCGGCGCATCCGGGTCCATCGCCAGATCCCCCAGGTAGGCCAGGAGGTCCTCACGGCCGCCCAAGTCCATGCCGGCGGCGGGCTCGTCGAGAATGAGCAGCTCCGGGTTGGTCATCACGGCACGCGCAACGAGCACGCGCTTCTTCTCGCCGTCAGACAGGGTGCCCCAGCGACGGTCGATCAGGTGCATCGCGCCGACTTGCTCAAGTACTTCGAGGGCTTGGTCGTAATCCATCTCGTCGTAGTCCTCGCGCCAACGCCCCAAAATGGCGTAACCAGCGGAGACCACGAGGTCGCCGACCTTCTCGTCCTCCGGCACACGGTTCGCCACCGCGGAGGACGTCACGCCGATCGCAGCACGCAGGTCGCGCATATCGGTCGCGCCGACGCGCTCGCCGAGAATGAACGCGTGGCCTGCCGATGGGAATTCCTGCGCCGACGCCATCCGGATCAAGGTGGTCTTACCGGCGCCGTTCGGCCCGATGACCACCCACCTCTCGTCGAGCTCGACCTGCCAATCGACAGGGCCGACGAGCGTGTGTCCGCCACGAATGAAGGACACGTTGCGCATGTCGATGAGCAGGTCCGGATCTGTCACCAATTCCTCTGTCTGATTCACGTCCCCCATCTTGGCCTATTTCGGCCCGCGTGTGTGGTTGCCCCGCGCTACCCTGGCGGGTGAATCAATGGTCGCTCGGAAGGTTTTGATGATGGTTGCTCGCTTCGGCATCGACGACGTCCGCCCCCAGGTCTCTGGGCGCACGTTGCCGTCGAAGGCGGTTGTTGGTGAGGTCGTGCCGGTTTCCGCGTTGGTGTGGCGCGAGGGCCACGATGCGATTGCTGCGACGCTGGTACTTGTCGCGCCGTCGGGTGCGCAGTACGAGGTGCCGATGCACGCCGAGTTTTATCGGCCGGATTATTGCCATGCGGTGTTTGTGCCGGACGAGCAAGGTCTGTGGCGCTATCGGGTGGATGCGTGGAGCGACGTCATGGCCACGTGGCGCAACGCGGTGGAAAAGAAGCTCGCCGCCGGCCAGTCGGAGGCGGAGTTGGCCAACGATATCGCGCATGGCGTGGAATTGTTCGACGCCGCGATTGCTCAGCATGCTTCCCCGGTGCTTGCCTCCGCGCGCGCATCGCTTATCGACGACACCCTGCCCCTTTCCCAACGCCTCACCCCCGGGTGCTCCCAGGAGGTGCGCGACGTGCTCGCCGAACACCCGCTGCGTGAATTGGTCACCCGCGGGCCCGTCGCCGATATCCTTGTGGAGCGTCGCGAGGCACTTGTGAACTCCTGGTACGAACTGTTTCCGCGCTCCACTGGTGGCGTGGACAAGAAGGGCAACCCGATCCACGGCACCTGGGCCACCACCGCGGCGCAGTTGGACCGAGTGGCGGCGATGGGGTTCGACACCGTCTATTTCCCGCCCATCCACCCGATTGGCGAGGTCAACCGCAAAGGCCGCAACAACCCCCTCACCCCCGAAGACGGCGACGTCGGCTCCCCGTGGGCCATCGGGTCTAAATACGGCGGCCACGACGCCTTCGACCCAAACCTGGGCGGCGAGGACGAATTTTTAGACATGATGGACCACGCCAACGAGTTGGGTCTGGAGATCGCCCTCGACTTCGCCCTGCAGGCCGCACCCGATCACCCGTGGGCGAAAGAGCACCCGGAGTTTTTCACCGTGCTCGCCGACGGCACCATCGCTTACGCCGAAAACCCGCCAAAGAAATACCAGGACATCTACCCGCTGAACTTCGACAACGCGCCCGAGGCCCTCTACGCCGAGATCTACCGGGTGCTCATGTACTGGGTCAACCTCGGCGTGACCACCTTCCGTGTAGACAATCCCCACACGAAGCCGGTGAACTTCTGGCACTGGCTCATTTCCAAGGTCCACGAAACCGACCCGGACGTCATCTTCCTCGCCGAGGCGTTTACCCGCCCGCCGCGCATGTACGGGCTGTCCAAGGCTGGGTTTAGCCAGTCGTACACCCACTTCACCTGGAAGGTGACCAAGGCGGAGTTGACCGACTTTGCCCAACTGCTTGTCGATGTCGCCGACGTCTCCCGCCCCAACCTCTTCGTCAACACCCCCGATATCCTCCACGCCACCCTGCAGGAAGGCGGGCCAGCAGCATTTGCGCTGCGCGCCACACTCGCTGCCACCATGAGCCCTTTGTGGGGCGTGTACTCCGGCTACGAACTCTACGAAAACCGCCCCGTCGCCGCCGGCAGCGAGGAATACCACGACAGCGAAAAATACCAACTGCGCCATCGCGACTTCGACGCTGCTCTCAAGCAAGGCAAATCCCTCGAGCCGTACCTGACGCTGCTCAACCAGATCCGTCGCGACAACCCCGCCCTGCAGCAACTGCGCCAAATCCGCTTCCACCGCATCGACAACGACAACCTCATCGCCTACTCCAAGGTCGATGCGATTTCCGGCAACGCGGTGTTGGTCGTCGTCAATCTGGACCCCACCGGCACCCAAGAAGGCCTGCTGCACATCGACGCCGACGCCATCGGACTGAGCCCCGGCACCTTCGACGTCCACGACCAGATCACCAACGAGCGCTACACGTGGACAACCGCCGAAACCGGCAACTACATCAAACTCTCGCCCGAGAAGAACGTCGCCCACGTGGTGCGTTTGCCCGAGGTTGCGCCGGATCGTCGAGAAGCACTCGCGTACCGTCAGATCTCAGACCACGACTACCGCCCCTAAGGACCACCATGAACACCAACCTGCTCATCCCGGACGGGGACCGCCAACGCCTCCTCGCCTGCACCCACAACGCACCCCACGACATCTACGGCTGGCACCCCCACGGCGACGGCTCCATCATCCGCGCCCGCTTCATCGGTGCCGAACGCGTCGAACTGCTCATCCACAACGCGTCCCAACCCATGCAACCGCTTGGCGACGACATCTGGGCCGCCACCCTCGACGACACCCACACCCCCGACTACCGCTACCGCATCACCTACCCCGGCGCCGATCCCATCATCGTCGCCGACGCCTACAACTTCCTACCCACCCTCGGCTCCCTCGACATCCACCTCATCAACGAAGGCCGCCACGAACGCCTCTGGGACGTCCTCGGCGCAAACGTCCGCACCTACGAAACCACACTCGGCGTCGTCACCGGCACCTCATTTGCCGTCTGGGCACCCAACGCCACCGGCGTAGCCGTCATCGGCGACTTCTGCTCCTGGAACCCCAGCCAGTACCCCATGCGCAGCCTCGGCGTCTCCGGCGTCTGGGAAATTTTCATCCCCGGCATCGGCGACGGCGACGCTTACAAATTCGCCATCCACACCGCCGACGGCACACGCATCGACAAAGCCGACCCGCTGGCTAAACGCACGTTGACACCACCCGAGACGGTGTCAGTCGTCGCAAAGCCAAGCGAATTCGAATGGAGCGACCACGACTGGATCACCGCCCGTGCCGGACGCGACGCCACCAACTCCGCCATGAGCATCTACGAATGCCACATCGGCTCCTGGAAACAAGGCTCCACCTACGCCACGCTTACCGACGAACTCGTGCCCTACCTCGTCGACAACGGCTACACCCACGTCGAATTCCTCCCCGTCGCCGAACACCCCTACGGCGGATCCTGGGGCTACCAAGTCACCGGCTACTACGCCCCCACCGCACGCTGGGGAAGCCCCGACGACTTCCGCCGCCTCGTCGACACACTCCACGCCAACGGCATCGGCGTCATCGTCGACTGGGTCCCCGCCCACTTCCCCAAAGACGACTTCGCCCTCGCACGCTTCGACGGCACACCCCTCTACGAACACCCTGACTGGCGACGCGGCGAACAACGCGACTGGGGCACCTACGTGTTCAACTTCGGCCGCCGCGAAGTCCGCAACTTCCTCGTCGCCAACGCCCTGTACTGGTTCGAAGAATTCCACCTCGACGGCATCCGCGTCGACGCCGTCGCCTCCATGCTCTACCTCGACTACTCCCGCGAACCCGGCGAATGGCTCCCCAACCAACACGGCGGCCGCGAACACTGGGAAGCCGTCCAATTCCTCCAAGAAATGAACGCCACCGTCCACCGCGAACACCCCGGCGTGCTCACCATCGCCGAAGAATCCACCGCATGGCCAGGCGTGACCGCCCAAACCGACGCCGACGGCCTCGGATTCTCCATGAAGTGGAACATGGGTTGGATGAACGACACCCTCGAATACTTCTCACTCGACCCAGTCCACCGCTCCCACCACCACAACGAAATCACCTTCTCGCTCGTCTACGCCTTCTCCGAACGCTACGTCCTACCGTTCAGCCACGACGAAGTCGTCCACGGCAAAGGCTCCCTGTGGCAGCGCATGCCTGGCGACGACTGGAACAAAGCCGCGGGCTTACGCGCCCTTTACGGCTACATGTACTCCCACCCCGGCAAACCGCTCATGTTCATGGGCTGCGAATGGGGCCAAACCACCGAATGGGACGAAGCCCACTCCATCAACTGGGACGACCTGCACCGCGACTACCACGCCGGCATCAAACGCCTCGTACGCGACCTCAACCTGGTCTACCGCGACACCCCCGCCCTGTACTCCCAAGACAACACCCCCATGGGCTTCCAGTGGATCAAGGGCGACGACGCCTCAAACAACGTGCTGGCCTACGTCCGCTGGGGCGTCGACGCCACCCCAGTCCTCGCCGTGATCAACCTCTCCGGCGTCTCCTTGCCCAGCTACCGCCTCGGCCTGCCCGAAGCAGGCGCATGGGACATGCTGATCAACACCGACGAATCAGTCTACGGCGGTGCCGGCAACGACCTGCCACGCAGCGTGCACACCGAACCCACCGAGTGGGACCGGTTCGACCAGTCCATTGAGCTGCACTTACCTGCAATGAGCGTGCAGTACTACGTCCTCCGGCGCTAAAAGCCGAAGAGTTGGCCCATTGCCCCGCGGTTGGTGTTTTTCACCGGATAGCCGCGGGGTGAGATCCATACCGGTGCACCCCGCACCATCACGATCCGGCCGCGTTTCTTCCGCCACGGATCATCATCATTGACCCGGTTGTGGTACCTGCATAGCGGCGCAAGGTTGCCAATATTGGTCTCCCCACCATGC
>NZ_KV787970.1:0-20399 GCF_001807155.1 Corynebacterium sp. HMSC05C01
AGCAGAAGCAGAAGCCCCGGCCAAGGCTAACGACAAGGCTAACGACAAGGCCGAAGAGAAGGTACAAGACCAGGATGACGCTGAGGACAACAAGGCAAACGCTGAGCAGGAAGCACCGGCCAAGGTGGACAACGCCAACAAGCAGGCAGACAACAACAAGCCTGCAGGAGCAGACGTCAACATCGTCGCTATCATCGCCCCGATCGTCGCACTGCTGGCCATCGTCGGAATCGGCATCGGCTTCGCCAACATGATGCTCTAACCAAACACCCAAACTACAAAGAGTGTGCCCCAATGAGGGCACACTCTTTTCGTTGCTGCCCCTGATCGTCTAGCACCCCCGCACATACAGCTAGACGGTCTCGAAACCGCCTTCACAAACCCCCAGGTGATAACGAACACCATGGTCAATACGGAGCTCATCGTCTGGTTCCACAACCACCGAGCTAGACGACCAGGGAAAAACAGCAGGCCAGGACCGTCGGGCAGAAGCGCAGAAGGCCCCAGGCAACGCAAAAAGCACCCCGAGCGGGCGGGGTGCACTTTTACGTGAAGGGTGGACTAGCGGTCGTCGTCCTCATCCCAGTTGGCGTAGTCGGCGTACTGGTCGTCCACCTCGGAGTCGTCGTCATCCCACCTGCGGCCCGGGGTCTTCCCTGCAAGCTCGCGTTGGAGCGAGGCGAGATCCATTTCAGGAGTGTTGTACTTCAGCTGGCGAGCAACCTTGGTCTGCTTGGCTTTTGCGCGTCCGCGGCCCATGGCGTGACCCCCTTGAGGTGGTTCTGGGCGGCCCATGTGTGGGCGGCCTCTTATGATTCTTCGTTATTTTCCTGTAGGACACTATAGCTTGAGTATCTTAAAAATGCCCCTTAGGTGTCCCACCTGCGGTTATTTTGGCGTCATGCCGCCACGACGAAGCTGATCAACAGCTTTGCGGCCCGCACGTTCACCCTCATCTTGTGGCAACGAGGAGGGGTCGACGGAGGCTGCAGCGCCCTGGATTTCCAGGGGAACCTCCAACGCGGAACGCTTCACTAGGGCGAGAGCCACCGGACCTTCGTCGGCATCGTGCACGACGGTGCCAAGCCGGCCCACGTTGCGCCCGCCGGCGGTGATCTCCGAACCGGGCACTGGTTCTTCAGGGGCGGAGCCATCGAGCTGGAGTTTGACCAGCAGGCGCGGGGATCGGCCGAGGTTTTCCACTCGGGCAACGGTTTCCTGGCCGCGGTAGCAGCCCTTCTCCAGGTGGACGGCGCCGATGTGGTTGCCACGATTGATGAGGTAGGGGGCTTCGTGGGGGATGGAGCGCTCGTCGAGGTCGGCGCGCTGCTCCGGTTCGCCGGCGGCGACGCGCAGGGCGGTAAACGCCATCAGACCGGCCAGTGGAAACTGTTCGGCGATCGCGTTGAGTTGCTCGCGGGGGATAGCGACGTCAGTGCGGCATACCCCACCCCAGCCATCAATTACGCGGGTGAACACGGCGCCCTCAACCCGCGCAGGGGAGGGGCCGAGCAGCGTGACCACAGCAAGGTCGGTTTGCTCCACGGTCACCTCGGACCAAAACACCATGCGCTGTAGATAGGTCAGCAGGCTTTCTGCCTGGTAGGAGGGGGTGTCCAGGTAAAACACGCCATCGGTTACGGCGATATCGGCGTGGTGCAGGATGCGCCCCTGTGCGTTGAGGTCGAGGGCGGAGGCGGTGAACCCGGAGGTGGCGTCGTCAAGCTTTTGCGATAGCAGGTTGTTGAGGAACCCCGGCGCATCAGGGCCGGACACCGCAATGACGGCGCGGTTGGAGCGGTCGACGGCGACGGTATCTCTGGTGGCCTTGCGTTGTTCCCCCAACGGATCGCCGTAGTGCCAGGCGACGCCGGTGGCGTCGAGAAGCGAATCGCCCGGAAGCTCCGCAGCACCCGGCTTGGCCAAAAGAACCGATGCGTAACCCATGGGCGCCTATCATAGGGGGCATTATGTCTATTGCACCGCTCGCGCCTGCGCCCGTGATCTACCTCGTCGAACCGTACGGCGGGTCCGTACGCCGCCAAAACACCAACATGCCCCACGTGTTCTGGGACGATGCGGTGGTCACGCGCGGCGATGGGATCTTTGAAAGCATCCTCATTCGAGATGGCAAACCGCTCAACCTGGAGAAGCATCTCGAGCGCTTCGCCCGGTCGGCGGAACTGATGGATCTGCCGGAGCCGGGCGCCGCCCACTGGGAGCGCGCCACCGAGGAGGCGGTCGCCGATTATTGCCGTGAGCGCGGCGGCACCGAAGGCGTGGAAGCGAAGTGCGTATGGACGCTCTCACGCGGCCGTGAAACCACCGGCGTTGCAACTGCTTGGCTGACCATACGCCCGCTTGACGACGACACCCTGGCACAACGCGAACGCGGCGTGTCCGTACTCACTACCCCGCGCGGCTACACCGTCACGGGCGATGCGCCGTGGATGCGCGAAGGTGCGAAAACGCTCAACTATGCGGCGTCGATGGCGGCGCTGCGTTGGGCGAAAGCCGGAGGCGCGGACGATGTCATCTACATCGATCCCGACACCGGACGCGTGCTCGAGGGGGTGACCTCGTCGGTGGTCATGGTGAAGAAGGGCGGGCGGTTGCGCACACCGGCACCGGGGCCGGGCGTGCTGGCCGGCACCACCCAAGCCGCCCTGTTTGAATACGCCGCCGAGCAGGGGTGGAAGTGCAAGGCGAAGGACATCTACCTCAACGAACTGTTCAAGGCGGAGTCGGTGTGGCTGGTGAGCTCCACGCGCATCGCCACCCGGGTCAAGCGCCTGGACGGCAAAAAGCTCCCCGCTCCCGACAATGAAGCCGAGATCAAGGAGCTGATTTCCGCGGCGCTGAGCTAACCGGCCCTAGCCCGCGATGCGCTTCAACTCTGCGGACATGTACGGCACCATCTCGCCGTTGACGGCGCGCTCGTCAACCCAGCCGAGGTTGTTGTTCGGCATCAGGCCGTAGAGGCGCTTGCCCGGACCGTGAGACTCAGGGCCGGTCTCCGTTGCGATGGTGGAGGCGCTGGTGAGCTGCCATGCACGCTCGTTGACAGGCGCGCCGTACATGATCTCAACCAAACCGCGGGAGTTGGTCAGGGTCACCTCGATTTCGTCCTTGAGAGAGATGCGCCAGAAGCCGACCTCGCGCTGGTCGGCGCCGGTGGCGTTGCCGTCCTCGTCGAGACGCCACATGCGCGACTCGAAGCGGAGGTAATTCTCACCGTCGTGGGAGACAACAAGGCGCTGGCCGAAGGCGTACTCATCGCCGTTGTCGTTGGCCTGGCCGGAGCCGGTCCACACGCCAACCAGCGGCAGGAGTGCGAGCAGGCCGTCGTGCAGGCTCGGGCCGAAGCGCAGGTTTGCGGTGTCGTCCTCGAGCGGGAAATCCTCAAAGTCGAACGTCGGGATATTGCGGTGCGCGGTCGACTTGGACTGCTCGGACGCAAGGTTGACGGCGTCGTTGCCGCTTAAGGTGGCCGGTTTCGGCGTGTTCGCGGTGTTTTCTACGTTCTTTTCTTCACTCATGGTGTCCAAGGGTAGCTGCTTGTCCCATGGGGTTGAGGTCCGCCGGGTCAAATGCGGTGTTGATGCGGTCGCGCGAGAACTCAATCGAACCGCCGCGCAACTGCACTCGGTCCGCTGGCCCGTCCAACGGCAGGGTGCGGGTGTCTAGGTCGAGAGTGAACGCGGCCTGGGTTTCGGGGGAGGTGTCGTCGATAAGTTTGCTGGGGCGCATCTGGAAGATGCCGTCGATCAGACGCAGCGTAACCACGACCGTCACCGGGTCTTCTGTACCGGGAACCGTGCCGGTGAGCCGGGCCTCGCTTGCGGCGCCGCCTGCGGGGGAGATGTCGTATGGGTTCGCGATGTCCAGGTCTGTGATGCCGAGGAGGGTTCCGAACCCGACGCCGTCGAGGCGCACCCGGCGGCGCACAAGGCGTGCGGTGCCCGATTCGAACTCGCCCGAAAGCGCTTCGCGTGGGTTGTCGAGGGCGAGGTCGAACACGTCTACGCCGGTCGTCGCTACGCCTGGCCCATCGACGGCGGCATCGAGGTGTTCCACACTCACACGTGCGACGTTGCCGGTGAGCAGCGACGCCGTGTACGGGAAACCACCCACGGACGCCTGGAAGCCGGGCTGGGCGACGGTGCGTTCCACGTTCGCGGCTACGACCGTGTCAGCGCCAGCCAGCACAGCCAGCGCCGCCGCTACGGCGACCGCCGCTTTCACACGTGCCCGCATCGTTTCCGCCCTCCGACGTACCCTCTAAGACATGACTGTCGACATCGTAAGCGCCACCCTGCCGGAAACCCTCGTCCGCCCCATTCTGGATGCCGCCCAATCCGAGGACGGCGTCGCCGCGTTCTCCGAGGCGTTCGAGCGCGGGCTTTTCGACGACACCCTCAACCACACCCACCTCATCGCCAAAACCGGCGATAAGACCGTTGCGGTTGCCGGCATCGCTGAAGACGGCTCCACCGAACTGGCCGTCCATCCTGAACGCCGCCGCCACGGCTACGGCTGTGCCCTGGTTCAGGCCGTGCTGGAGCGCAACGCCGACGCTGGATTCTGGGCCCATGGTGACCTGCCCGCAGCGCAGGCGCTGGCACGCGACCTCGGGATGGAGCCAGTGCGAGAACTGCTGGTCATGGGGACTGCGCTGGATGCTGACGTGAAGGCGGAAGTGCGCGAGGGCTACGAGCTCGTCCAGTACCCGGAGTTGGTGTCGCGGTGGGGGCGTGAGGTCGTCGATAAGCAATGGCTCGAGGTCAACAACGACGCGTTCTCCTGGCACCCCGAACAAGGCGGCTGGGACATCGCGCAGCTGCACCGGGCGATGGACACCGACTGGTTCGACGCCGACGGCGTGTGGTTCCTCGTCGCCGGCGATGAGATTGCGGGCTTCCACTGGACCAAACGACACCCAGATGGCACCGGCGAAATCTATGTCGTCGGCCTCTCCTCGAAGCACCGGGGGGAGGGAATGGGGGGACCGCTGATTCAGGCCGGGCTGAACTACCTCGCGGAGTGCGGATCCTCGCAGGTCATCCTCTATGTCGAAGGCGACAACGAGCCGGCGGTAAAGCGATACCGCCAGCTCGGCTTCGATACTCGCGAGCGCCACGTGGTTTACAAACCGACCTCCAAAAAATAGCGACTGACCTGCGGTGTTAGCCAGGATTTTACGAGTTCACCAACAGTTCACCCAATCAGCAACCAGGGATTAACCGGTGCTGTCTAGGTTTTGTGTCGTAAGTGATCGGACATCTGCCTGGTGTTCCGGACCGAACAGTTAAATACCTGAAAGGTTCCCCGTGATTCGTAACTTCAAGCGCACCGCCGCAGTCATCGGCGTCGTAGCAGCCTCCTCCGCCACCCTCGTCGCTTGCGGCGGCTCCAACGACACCGAAGGTGCAGCAGGTACCGAAGCGGAATCCACCGCAACGGCCGAAAAGGGCGACTACGAGCTCTACGGCCAGCAGGGTGACATCCTCGCTGAGGGCGCATCCTCCCAGCAGAACGCCATCGACTACTTCGCCTCCGTCTACTCCGCAGAGGTTCCGGGCGCTTCCATCGCCTACACCCCTTCCGGCTCGGGCGCTGGCCAGAAGAACTTCATCGCCAACCAGGCTGTCTTCGCAGGTTCTGACTCGCCGCTGAAGGACGACCAGGTTGAGGCTGCTGCACAGCGCTGTGGCGGCAACGAGGCATGGCACCTGCCGTTCGTCATCGGCCCGGTTGCTATCGCCTACAACCTCGAGGGTGTCGACGAGCTCAACCTCACCGTGGACAACATCGTCGAGATCTTCCAGGGCGTCATCAAGACCTGGAACGACCCGAAGATCGCAGAGGCTAACCCGGGCGTTGAACTGCCGGACACCCCGATCAACGTCTTCTACCGCTCCGACGAGTCCGGCACCTCCGACAACTTCCAGAAGTTCCTCGCAGCCGCATCCGACGGCAAGTGGGAGTCCTCCGGCAAGGCGTTCCCGAACGCAGTGGGCACCGGCGCCAACGGCTCCTCCGGTGTGGCACAGGAAGTCTCCGCTACCGACGGTTCCATCACCTACGTCGAGGCTGGCTTCGCTGACAAGAAGGCCAACATCGACTTCGGCAACGGCCCGGTCGAGCTGACCAACGAGTCCGTGGCGAAGACCCTGGACAACCTGACCTTTAAGACTGAGGGTCACAACATGGTCGTCGACGCCGACGCCCTGTTCGCCACCGACACCGCCGGCGCTTACCCGCTGGTGCTGACCACCTACGAGATCGTCTGCTCCGCGGGCTACGACGAGGCAACCTCCAAGATGGTCAAGGACTTCCTCAACATCGCCCTCGACCACCAGGATGCAGAGCTCGAGGCTGAGGGCTTCATCCCGGTCACCGGCGCACACGCTGAGCGTCTGCGCGAGGCGATCAACGCCATCCAGTAAGGCCAACCGGCCGACGACCCCCGACTGAGCTCAATGACATCGGGGGTCAATTGCTGTAGTCCACCCCGTTTCCCTCCATCTTTCCCAAGGATCCGAGCACATGGCTGACAATGACGTTGCGGTAGCGGAACGCACCGCACGGACCTCCGGACGCGTGAAGCGCCCCGGAGACCGGTTCTTCGAAATCTTCTCCACAGCATCTGCAACGCTGATCACCGTCCTCGTTGCTGCCATTGGTATCTTCCTGCTCGCGCAGGCGCTGCCACCGCTGATGCGTAACGACGGCGGCGTGCTCGGCTTCTTCACCTACGGTGGCCCGTGGCAGACCGCAGACCTGGACGCGATGCAGTTCGGTATTCCGAACCTGTTCTTCTCCACGGTGACCATCTCCATCATCGCGCTGATCATCGCGATGCCGGTCGCCCTCGGTGTTGCACTGTTCTTGTCCAACTACTGCCCGCAGCGCCTCGTGCGCCCGCTGGGCACCCTGGTGGACATGCTCGCCGCCGTGCCGTCGATCGTGTACGGCCTGTGGGGCGCACAGGTGCTCGGCCCGAAGCTGGGCAAGTTCTACGAGTGGGTCAACAGCTGGGGCGGCGACTTCTTCCTGTTCGCCACCTACCAAAACTCCCCGCCGTTCTCCACAGCCCGCAACGTCATGACCGGTGGCATCGTGCTTGCCATCATGATCCTGCCGATCATCGCGGCAACTGCCCGCGAGATCTTCGTCCAGACCCCTCCGGGACAGATCGAGTCTGCGCTCGCACTGGGTGCGACGCGCTGGGAGGTCATCCGTATGACCGTCATCCCGTTCGGTCTGTCCGGCTTCATCGCAGGCTCGATGCTCGGCCTCGGCCGCGCACTGGGCGAGACCATGGCGCTTTACATGGCGGTCGCACCGGCGAACGATTTCCGCGGTTCGCTTTTCGACGGCGGCACCACCTTCGCAACCGCCATCGCCAACGCCGCTGCCGAGTTCAACAACCCGGTGTCCGCCGGCGCCTACATCGCAGCAGGCCTGGTGCTGTTCCTGCTGACCTTCGTCGTCAACTCGATCGCGCGCGCGATCGTCAACAAGAAATAAGGAGCGGAGCGAAACATGTCTACTGCAGTATCCAAACCGGCTGAGACAGCCCGCCCCGAAAACCCATTCATCGACATTGCCGCAGGCCGCAAAACCACAAACTCCATCATGGGTGGACTCATGTGGTTCTGCATGTTCCTCGCACTTATCCCGCTGTTGTGGCTGCTATTCACCGTGGTCTCGCGTGGCTGGCACGCCATCGTGGACCCGGCGTGGTGGACCTCCGACATGGTCGGCGTCCGCGCCTCCAAAGAGGGCGGCGGTGCGCTGCACGCGATCATCGGTACGCTCATGCAGACCCTGATTGCGTCGCTGTTCTCCATCCCGATCGGCGTGTTCACCGCGATCTACCTGGTTGAATACTCCAACGGCAACCGTTTGGGCCGGCTTACCACCTTTATGGTGGACATTCTCTCCGGCGTGCCCTCGATTGTTGCAGCACTGTTCGTCTACGCCCTGTGGATCACCATCCTGGGCCAGCAGCGCTCCGGCTTCGCCGTTTCGCTCGCACTGATCCTGCTCATGGTGCCGGTCGTTGTGCGTAACACCGAAGAGATGCTGCGCGTGGTGCCGATGGACCTGCGCGAAGCCTCCTACGCACTTGGTGTGCCGAAGTGGAAGACCATCGTGCGCATCGTGCTGCCGACCGCACTGTCCGGCATTGTCACCGGCATCATGCTGGCAATCGCCCGCGTGATGGGCGAATCCGCGCCGGTACTCATCCTCGTCGGCTCCACCCCGGCAATTAACTGGTTTGACATGTTTGACAAACCACAGTCCTCGCTGCCGCTGTTCATGCTGGACATGTGGAAGTCCGGCGCCACCGGCCCAGCCAACGACCGACTCTGGGGCGCAGCACTGACGCTTGTCATCCTCGTTGTCACGTTGAATCTGCTCGCACGCTTCATCGCAAAGCGCTTCTCGGTCAAGAAGTAACCATCCCGCCCGCGTCCCCGTCAGGAGAACTCACAGATGTCCACCAAGCTCGAACTCAACGACGTCAACATCTACTACGGCGACTTCCACGCCGTGCAGAACGTCAACATGGAAATCCCCGCCAAGTCGGTCACCGCATTCATCGGCCCGTCCGGCTGCGGTAAGTCCACCGTGCTGCGCACGATCAACCGCATGCACGAAGTCATCCCCGGCGCCTCCGTCAAGGGTGAGATTCTTCTCGATGGCCACGACATCTACGGCAAGAACGTCGACCCGGTCGCCGTGCGCAACACCATCGGCATGGTGTTCCAGAAGGCAAACCCCTTCCCAACAATGTCCATCGAGGACAACGTCGTCGCGGGCCTGCGCCTGGCGGGGGAGAAGGACAAGAAGAAGCTCAAGGAAGTAGCTGAGCAGTCCCTTCGCGGTGCGAACCTGTGGGACGAGGTAAAGGACCGCCTGGACAAGCCGGGCGGCGGCCTTTCCGGTGGCCAGCAGCAGCGCCTGTGCATCGCCCGTGCGATCGCCGTGCGCCCAGAGGTGCTGCTTATGGACGAGCCGTGCTCCGCCCTCGACCCGATTTCCACCCTTGCAGTGGAGGACCTGATCCACGAACTGAAGGATCAGTACACGATTGTCATCGTGACCCACAACATGCAGCAGGCAGCCCGCGTGTCCGACAAGACCGCGTTCTTCTCGCTCGAGGCCACCGGCCGCCCGGGCCACCTGGTGGAGTTCAACGACACCACCACCATCTTCGAAAACCCAGAGCAGAAGGAAACCGAAGACTACATCTCCGGCCGCTTCGGCTAAGGCTTGCGGAACTTGCGCTCGATGGTGGCGAACTTCTCCAGATTCTCGTAATCAGGTTCGTCCCGCTGGCGCAAGTACGCCTCAGGCCTCAGGCCGGTGACCAGAAACACCATCTGGCCGGCAATATCTACGCAGCGGTCTGCGTAGCGCTCGTAGTAGCGCGAAATCATCGACAGGTCTACGGCCTCACGAGTGGAGTATTCCCACTCCCGGTCGGAGACCAACGTGCTTAAGAACGCGCGCATGTCGTCGACGCCCTCGTCGATAGTGTGCAGCTCAACTGCCACATCCGGATCCGGATCATCCAACAATGCTCGGGTGGTGGCACCCATCGCAGCCACCAACCGGGTCATTTCCTCGACGTAGCCGTGCAGCGGCGGCGGATACACCGACGCGGGGTGGCGCTGGCGCACCAGGACAGCAATGTTGCGGGCGAGCGAACCCATGCGTTCGAAATATTCCACTAGGTGGATCGCAGCCAGCACCTGACGCAGGTCAGTCGCCACAGGGTTCTGCAGCGCGAGCAAGCGCATGCTTCGCTCCTCACACCGTTCGCCGATTTCTTTGAGTTCGTCGATCAGGGTCAGGGCCGTTTCGGCGTCATCGAGTGACTGCTCAAGAAGGCCCTTCGACGCGTGCCCCATGATGGTGCGCACCGTGTCGCACATGGTCATGAGGTCCTGGTTAAAGGCCTCCAGAGTCTCTCGGTAGGCGGCTCTCAGCATGCGCTTCATGCTACGCGCTCGCAGTTAACCACCGTTATTCTCAATTTCTGCACCTTCCGGCACGGTGTCGTCCTCCGGATCATCCAGCCACCCCTCCGGCAGGGCAATCTTGCCGGCAGAACCCTGGCGGCCGCGCGCGTCATCCGCATGCTCGGCCATTGCTTCAGAATCCGCGATGGGGGCGAGGCGCTCCTTCAACTCCGCAAGAGACGTCACTTGGGCAAGCGACTTGCGGAATTCCCCGCCTACCGGGAAACCACGCATGTACCAGCCGGTGTGCTTGCGGATGTCGCGGCACGCGTGGTGCTCACCGTCGTGCTCTGCCAACAGCTCTGCGTGGCGGTAGATGATGCTGGCTACCTTGCCCAGGGTCGGCTCCGGCGGGATCTCCTCGCCGCGCAACTGCGCGCCCAGTTGCGCGAACAGCCACGGGCGCCCAAGGCAGCCGCGGCCGACCTCCACGCCGTGGCAGCCGGTTTGCTCCATCATTTTCGCCGCATCGTCGGCGGCGAAGATGTCGCCGTTGCCGATCACCGGCACGCCGGTACCGTCCATGTGCTCCACAAGGCGGCCGATTTCGTCCCAGTGCGCCGCGCCCGAGTAACGCTCCGCACCAGTGCGGGCGTGCAAGGCAACGGCGGCGGCACCCGATTCGGCAGCAATGCGTCCGGCATCCAGGTGCGTGTGGTGGTCTGCGTCAATGCCGATGCGGAACTTCACCGTAATTGGAATGCCGGAGCCTTCCGCAGCGCGCACCGCGGCGCTGACGATGTTGCCGTACAGACGCCGCTTGTATGGGATCGCACAGCCTCCGCCCTTGCGCGTGACCTTCGGCACTGGGCAGCCGAAGTTCATATCCACGTGATCGGCGATATCTTCCTCGACGATCATCCGCACGGCTTCATACGTGAACTTGGGGTCCACCGTGTACAGCTGCATCGACCGTGGAGTCTCCACATCCGCGAAGGTGGTCATGTGCATCGTCTTCTCGTTGCGTGCCACCATTGCGCGCGCCGTGATCATTTCGCAGACGTACAGCCCCGAGGATGTCCCGGTGAGTTCCTCCTCGATCTCCCGGCACAGCACACGAAACGGCATGTTGGTCACCCCGGCCATCGGCGCGAGGATGACGGGGGAGTTCAGATCAATGCCGCCGATAGTTAAGGCGGGGGCTGCGGTAGTCATAGTTCTGCCTATTGTTCACGCCCGTTGTCGCCCCGTCCAATCGTGGTTGCTACGCCCGTTCGGGGGTGATTTGGGCGTCGATAAGCATTTGCTTTGCGACGAGACCACACACCCTCATGGCAATGAGTGATGGGTCACAATATGGTGGGGGTGTTACCTGAACGGATTTAACAGGATTGAGAGAGATCACATGAGCGATCGTATTGCTTCCGCCAAGTTGCGTGACAAGGTCATGACCGCCGAAGAGGCCGTCCAGTTTGTCAACCACGGCGACAAGGTTGGTACTTCCGGCTTCACCGGTGCTGGCTACCCGAAGGCCATGCCGGCCGCAATCGCAGAAAAGGCAAAGGCCGCCCATGCGAAGGGGCAGGACTTCTCCATCGACTTGTACACCGGCGCCTCCACGGCACCGGAGTGCGACGGCGTTCTCGCTGAGGCAGGCGCGCTGCGTTACCGCATGCCGTACCAGTCTGACCCGACCATGCGTAACAAGATCAACGCTGGCGAGATGAAGTTCCAGGACATTCACCTGTCCCACTCCGGCATGATGGTCGAGCAGGGCTTCTTCGGTGACGTTGACCTCGCCATCGTCGAGGCAGTGCGCATCACCGAAGAGGGCAACATCGTCCCGTCTTCCTCTGTTGGTAACTCCGTGGAGTTCCTCAACGCAGCCAAGAAGATCATCATCGAGGTCAACTCCTGGCAGTCCGAGGAGCTCGAGGGCATGCACGACATCTGGCTCGTGCCGCCGCTGCCGAACCGTATCCCGATCCCGATCACCAAGGCCGGCGACCGCATCGGCAAGACCTACATCGAGATCGACCCGGAGAAGGTCGTCGCAGTCATCGAGACCAACGACGCTGACCGCAATGCACCGTTCAAGGCGCCGGACGAGGTCTCCGAGCAGATCGCAGGCAACTTCCTCGACTTCCTGGAGAACGAAGTCAAGGCCGGCCGCCTCACCTACGACGGCTACGTCATGCAGTCCGGTGTGGGCAACGTCCCGAACGCCGTGATGGCAGGCCTGATGGACTCCAAGTTTGAGAACATCCAGGCCTACACCGAGGTCATCCAGGACGGCATGGTCGACCTGATTGACGCCGGCAAGATGACCGTCGCCTCCGCAACCTCCTTCTCCCTGTCGCCCGAGTACGCAGAGAAGATGAACAACGAGGCATCCCGCTACCGCGAGTCCATCATCCTGCGCCCGCAGTCCATCTCCAACCACCCGGAGGTCATCCGCCGCACCGGCCTGATCGCCTCCAACGGCATGATCGAGGCGGACATCTACGGCAACGCCAACTCCACCCACATCAACGGCTCCCGTCTGATGAACGCCCTGGGCGGCTCTGGCGACTTCACCCGCAACGCCTACATTTCCTCGTTCATCTCCCCGTCCGTGGCCAAGGATGGCGCCATCTCCGCAATCGTGCCGATGGTTTCCCACGTCGACCACACCGAGCACGACGCCATGGTCTTCATCACCGAGTACGGTGTCGCCGACCTGCGTGGCCTCGCCCCGCGTGATCGTGTGGCAAAGATGATCTCCATCGCCCACCCGCAGTACCGTCCGCTGCTGGAGGAGTACGTCGAGCTCGCCGCGAAGTGCAAGTACCAGGCAACCCCGCACGACCTGCGCCACGCCTTCGACTTCCACACCCGCATCCAGGAGACTGGCACCATGCTGAAGGAGAACTAAAACCTCCTTCCGGCGCGCGTGCAGGGCGATTACCGCACGCGCGCACATGGGGGCTACACTTAGCCCCCGCGGGCCTTTAGCTCAGTTGGTAGAGCTACGGACTTTTAATCCGCAGGTCGTGGGTTCGATCCCCACAGGGCCCACCGTGAGCCCCGGCTAACGCCGGGGCTTTTCGCGTTCTTGGGCCCCCTTCTGTGCGGGTTAAGCGACAAAATGTGTGTCTGCTATCGGCGTGTCGCGGGGGTTAGATGTGGCCTTTTTGGATGCCGATTGAGTGTGTGTACTCGGTATCGATACCGTTGTCGTAGAGGGCTGGTCGTCCTGTTTCATAGTCGGCTTGGTTCTCGTTTCGGGTCAGGGTTGTAACTTTGGCGAGTTGGTTCTGGCCCCAGTTGGACTGTCTGGCGATTTCTATTGGATCGCCAGGCAGTTCCGTTTTCAGATACAGCCACCAATCCAGCATTTTGCGTTGGTGCTCACCGCGTCTGCCGCGATGAGTTCTCGCAAGGAGCTTCAGCTGGGCGTTGATGCCGCCTTCAAGACTGTTGGTGGTGGATTTGATCCGATGCGGCTTAAGCACACCTTTCGGGGGCTTGAGGTAGACAAACAGCAGGTCATTGCGCCACAGGTGGTTGAGGCTGTTGTAGGCCTTGCGCACGTTGACATGGGTCCACACGAGTGTGTCTTTGCCTGTTTTCGGGTCTTTGACCTGTGTCTTTTCGTTGAGCCAATCCTTGTAGAGCGTGTGAAACTCTTGCAGTTGTGCACCCCATTGCGCAGCCTCGTCCAGGGTGGTGATGCGGGTGAGTTTCAGCGCGAGTCGGTAGATGGTGCGGCCAGCATCAGTGCGTGGTCGTGAGGTGGTGTAGCGGCGTACTCTGCGTTGGGCGTGCACGAGGCAGCGTTGGATTTTGGTGTTTGGCCAGCACGTTTTAATTGCGCTTGTGGCTCCTCGGCCACCGTCGATCACAGCGATCAACGGTGCTTCGATGCGCTCGAGCAGGCATTTGTAGTCGTGCGTGGTTTCTTGTTTGCACCAGTGCCAGGCGATGACGTGGTCGAGCGTTGCCGCCACGATCAGACAGCCACCTGCGGTGTAGGTGGCTGTCGATGAAGATCTGGTCGTAGACCCTGCCTGTATGGCCGATGGTCGGGTCAGGCACGTCAACCAGCCAAAAGGCATCGAATTTGCGCTGCAGCGTACGTGTCGAGCAGCTCATGTTGCCGGCGATCGCCGCAAGACTGGTCCCGGTGGTCAGGTGCTGGATGAACGCACGAAATAGGGCTGCGTTGGTGATATCGCTGCGCTGCTTGGTCAGTGAAGCACCGCAGATTTTGCACCGCCACCGGGTCGTCCCGTTGCTGGTGGTGCCGTTTCGTTTCATATCGCCGCCACAATGGCAGCGTGGTCGGTTCTTTGGCATTGGGCAACCGAACCACCGCTCCGTAGCACACCATGGCAGCCACACCGGGGATTTTCGCAAGAGAGGGCCAATATATGCTTTTGGAGCATATATTTTCCGCAAACGCGGAGTTCAGAGCATGAAAATCAACGATTCCGGACACACATTTTGTCGCTTAACCCTTCTGTGCCGGGTTGATGGGTTTGCGAGTGCCACAAGGTGGAACCAGCTAACCTGCGCGTATGGATATCAGTACCGCCACGCCCACGGCCGTCGGCATCGCCTTGGGGATCTCGTTGTTGGCCGGGCTATCCACTGGCTTCGGCGGGCTGATCGTCGCCCTGAAACGTGCTCCAGGCGCGGGTTTTCTCGCTGGGGCGCTTGGGTTCTCGGCCGGTGTGATGGTCTACATCTCGTTTGTCGAGCTGCTGCCTCAAGGAATCGAGGGGCTCGCTGAAGCAGGCAGCCCCCGTGCGGAACTCTGGGGTACCGTCGCCTTCTTCGCGGGAATCGGGCTGATCGCGCTTATCGACCGCCTCGTGCCCGAAGAGATCAACCCCCACGAAGAACCCTCGGAAAGTGGGGTCAGTAAAGCACAGTTACGCAACGTGGGCGTCCTCAGTGCCGTTGCCATCGCCATCCACAACTTCCCGGAAGGGTTTGCCACGTTTGCCGTAGCGCTCGCGGATCCGGCCCTTGCTATCCCTCTCGCGGTGGCGATTGCGATCCACAACATCCCGGAAGGCATCGCGGTCGCGGTCCCTATGCGGGAGGCCACCGGATCCCGCCGCAAAGCCGCCTGGTGGGCCACGCTGTCGGGCCTAGCGGAGCCGTTGGGTGCCATCGTGGGGTATTTGCTTCTCCAGCCGTTCCTGGGGCCACAGTCGCTCGGTATCACTTTCGCTGCAATCGCCGGCATCATGGTCTTCGTCAGCCTGGACAAACTGCTGCCCACAGCAATCCAAACCGGCAAACACCACACCGCGATTTACGGGATGATTGTCGGCATGATTGTGATGGCATTCAGTCTGCTCATTTTGCCGGGCTAGCAGGCTATTTGGAGGAAATGGCGTACCTAGCTTATGATGAGCGGGCTGTCTTTTCAGCGCCCCCATCGTCTAGAGGCCTAGGACTCCGCCCTTTCACGGCGGCAACACGGGTTCGAATCCCGTTGGGGGTACGGCCCTGTGGCGCAGTTGGTTAGCGCGCCGCCCTGTCACGGCGGAGGTCGCGGGTTCAAGTCCCGTCAGGGTCGCCATAACGCCCCGAGGTTTTCCTCGGGGCGTTTTGCTTTGCGACGATGCCGTGCACGCAATCGTCGCAAAGCAACGCCCTGAAATAGTGATTGAGCAGGCGATTTGTCTGCCATGGTGAGGTCTGTGTAATGTATCAACTCGTGCAAGCGACAGTGTGAACACACTGAAGTGAGTGCGAAATAACAACATATTGGCCCTGTGGCGCAGTTGGTTAGCGCGCCGCCCTGTCACGGCGGAGGTCGCGGGTTCAAGTCCCGTCAGGGTCGCAGAACCGTAAGGTTCTGGCCAGATAGCTCAGTTGGTAGAGCACACGCCTGAAAAGTGTGGGGTCGCCAGTTCGATCCTGGCTCTGGCCACATCAGAAACGCCTCTTTCGCAATAATGCGGAAGGGGCGTTTCGCGCTATAGTCGGGCCCATGTCTGCAACACCTGAAAGCACTGTGCGCAAGAACGAGGCAGAAGGCCAGTACGAAATCCTCGTCGGCGACGAGGTCGCGGGCTACGCCACCTACACTGACCAAGACGGTGTCCGGGACCTGCCACACACCGTGGTGGATCCGAAGTTCCGCGGACAAGGCCTGTCCAAGCCTCTGATGAAATACGCGCTCGACGACGCCCGCGCCGACGGCATGCTGGTTACCCCCACCTGCCCGGCGGTTGAGCGCTACATCGAAAGCAACCCCGAATACGCCGACCTCGTCGCGGCCGAAGACTAAATGATGTAGTCGCCCTTGTTGACGTAGCAGTCCGGGTCCACCAAACGCGCCCGCTCATCCGTCTTCCGGGGGCGAATCTTCGCCGGAATCCCCACGGCAATCGAATGGGGCGGCACATCCTTCGTCACAACCGCATTCGCGCCGACAGCGGAACCCTCACCGATAACCACGGGGCCGAGCACCTTCGCGCCAGCGCCAATAGTGACGTTGTCGCACACCGTCGGGTGACGCTTCGTTTGCGTAAGCACCTGACCACCCAACGTCACGCCGTGGTAGAGCATGACGTTGTCACCGATCTCCGCGGTCTCCCCAATCACGATCCCCATACCGTGATCGATGAAAAACTTGCGCCCAATCGTCGCGCCCGGGTGAATCTCAATACCGGTAAGGAAACGATTGGCCTGCGCCAAAATACGTGCCGCGCCCTTCCAGCCGCGCTTCCACATGACGTGGCAGACACGGTGCATCCAAATGGCATGCAACCCGGAATAGACAACAGCGTTCTCAACATCGCCTCGCGCCGCAGGATCATGATCGCGGGCGTTGGCTAGATCTTCGCGGATGGTCGACACCACAGATTTGGCCATAGAAAGCATGGCGTGCAGTGTATCAACCTGTTCATTTGGGCCGACAATAAAAATTCCCCTCCCTGCCAGCGATGGTGCGGTGGCGGGGAGGGGAGTCGTCGATAAGCAGATTAGTCGCGAATGTCCTCGTAGAGGATCGTGGAGACATAGCGCTCGCCGAAGTCCGGGATGATCACAACGATGGTCTTGCCCGCGTTCTCTTCACGAGCAGCCAGCTCGAGAGCGGCCTTCACGTTCGCGCCGGCAGAGATGCCGCCGAGGATCGCATCCTTGACAGCCAGTTCGCGAGAAGTAGACACGGCATCCTCGTTGCTGACAGCGATGATCTCGTCGACAACCGTGCGGTCCAGCGTGCCCGGTACAAAGTTTGCGCCGAGGCCCTGGATCTTGTGCGGGCCAGCCTCGCCCTTGGACAGCAGCGGGGAAGCAGCCGGCTCAACCGCGACGGCCTTCACATCAGCCTTCTGCTCCTTGAGGTACTTGCCAGCGCCCGAAATCGTGCCACCGGTACCAACGCCAGCGACGATGAAGTCAACCTCGCCGTCAGTGTCGTTCCAGATCTCCGGACCGGTGGTGGCGTAGTGGATCTTCGGGTTTGCTTCGTTCTCAAACTGACGGGCCAGGATAGCGCCCTCGTTCTTCTCGACGAGCTCGTTCGCCTTCTCCACAGCACCCTTCATGCCAGCGGCACCCGGGGTAAGCACGATCTCCGCACCGTACGCGCGCAGCAGCACGCGACGCTCGGTGGACATCGTCTCCGGCATGGTCAGGATGACCTTGTAGCCCTTCGCTGCACCCGCGAGAGCGAGTGCGATACCGGTGTTGCCGGAGGTTGCCTCGACGATGGTGCCGCCAGGCTTGAGCTCGCCGGAGGCCTCGGCAGCCTCGACGATTGCCTTGCCGATGCGGTCCTTGACCGAGTTCGCAGGGTTGTAAAACTCGAGCTTCGCAAGAACTCGAGCCTTCGAGTTCTCGATGATGCCCTGCAGCTCCACGAGCGGGGTGCCGCCGATGAGGTCGAGGACGTTCTTTGCAATCTTCGCCATGATGCTCCTTTAAACACGTTGATTGTTGGAGTTGCTGCCAGACAGCATACACGCCACGCTAGACAGGACGGTATAGATCTACTGAACCGATAGGTACGGGGGAGGGTTTGAAATTGCGACTTGCCCGATTGGGCTCGACTTTCCTGTGGCTCCATATCGGCGGGGCTAAATATTGCTACCCCCGTTCGCGCGTTATGATGGTGAAGATTTTCGGCCAAGTTCAACTCCGGGTGAGCCCAAACGGGTGACCCCGGTTCGTGGAAGGCAAACAGGTATGACGATGGACGCGCAGCGCATCAAAGACGACGACGATGCGATCCGTGCGGCACTCACCGCTTTGAAAACCACAACGGGCATCCCCGTTGCCATGTACGGAACCCTCATTGCGGAAAATCGACTGCAGATCACCCAGTGGATCGGACTGCGAACCCCTGCGCTGCAGAACCTCACCCTCGATGCCGGCACCGGTGTCGGTGGTCGTGTGGTGAACACTCGCCGCGCCGCGGGTGTTTCCGACTACACACGTGCAAACACGATTTCCCACGAGTACGACAAGCAGATCCAGGACGAAGGACTGCACTCGATCGTGGCTGTGCCCGTCATTGTTAACCGTGAGGTACGTGGCGTCCTCTACGTCGGTGTTCACTCGCCGGTTCGCCTCGGCGAAAAGGTCATTGAGGAAGTCACGATGACTGCGCGTTGCCTCGAGCAAGAACTGGCAGTCAATGCAGCCCTGCGCTCAGGCGACGGGGCTGGCGACCGTGCAGGCGCCAAGGGCGGCCGTCAGATGAGCGGTGCCGAATGGGAGCAGGTGCGCTCCACCCACTCGAAGCTGCGCATGTTGACCAACCGTGTCGACGACGAAGACCTGCGCAAGGAACTTGAGCAGCTTTGCGAGCAGCTGGTTTCCCCAGTGCGCGTGAAGCAGACCACGAAGCTCTCCGCCCGCGAGCTTGACGTGCTGTCCTGTGTGGCGCTGGGTCACACCAACGTTGAAGCGGCCGAAGAGATGGGGATCGGTGCTGAGACGGTGAAGTCCTACCTGCGAAGCGTGATGCGCAAGCTTGGTGCTCACACCCGCTATGAAGCGGTGAACGCGGCACGCCGTATTGGCGCGCTTCCCTAACCCTTGACGTTCTGGAGCGCCCCGCAGAGTTCGGTACTGTTGTGGACGTGAAAGAACGTTTTTTGGTCACAGGTGGAACGCGACTCGAAGGCCTAGTGCACGTCGGGGGTGCGAAAAACAGTGTCCTCAAACTTATGGCAGCAGCGCTGCTGACCGAGGGCACGACGACACTTCGCAACTGCCCTGAGATTCTCGACGTCCCGCTCATGGGCGACGTCCTCGTCGGCCTTGGTTGTGAAGTGGAGATTGAAGGCGATGTCGTACGCATCACAACACCCGCTGAACTGTCCCCACATGCCGACTTTGACGCGGTCCGACAGTTCCGCGCTTCTGTGGCGGTGCTGGGGCCTCTCGTCGCAAGGTGTACTGAGGCGTACGTTGCGCTCCCAGGGGGCGACGCCATCGGTTCGCGCCCTCTGGACATGCATCAATCAGGGTTGGAAAAGCTCGGTGCGACGACCCATATCGAACACGGCGCGGTTGTTGCACGTGCTGAGAAGCTCCGCGGCGCCGCAATCGAGCTCGACTTCCCGTCGGTCGGCGCTACCGAAAACATTGTCACGGCAGCAGTGCTTGCGGAAGGTCGTACGACCCTGGATAACGCCGCCCGTGAACCCGAGATCGTCGATCTTTGCGACATGCTCAACGCAATGGGCGCGAATATCACTGGCGCCGGCACATCCTGTATCACCGTCGACGGTGTGGAGAAACTACACCCCACTGAACGGACGGTGATCGGCGATCGCATCGTCGCTGGCACGTGGGCATATGCCGCGGCCATGACGCAGGGTGATGTCACCGTTACCGGCGTCGCGCCTGGTCACCTGCACCTCGCATTGGCGAAGTTGAAGCTCTCGGGTGCCGAGGTGGAGACCTACGACAACGGCTTCCGCGTGCAAATGCGTCAACGCCCGAAAGCCGTCGACTATCAGACGCTGCCGTTCCCGGGCTTCCCAACTGACCTCCAGCCGATGGCGATCGCCCTGTCTGCAGTGGCAGACGGCGTTTCCGTCATTACTGAGAATGTCTTCGAAGCACGCTTCCGCTTTGTCGACGAAATGATGCGCCTTGGTGCCGACGCCAACGTCGACGGCCATCACGTAATGATCCGAGGCGTGGAAAGCCTGTCATCAACCGACGTGTGGTCTTCGGACATCCGTGCAGGTGCCGGTCTAGTTTTGGCTGGTCTTGTGGCAGACGGCGTCACCACAGTTCACGATGTGCACCACATCGACCGCGGCTACCCGGAGTTTGTTGAGAACCTCAATAGGCTTGGCGCTCGTGTTGAGCGTGTTAACGACTAAGCATTTACCCGCAGTTACCTGCGGGTTTGTGTTTGTGTTGGGGTGTGTGTAACTTAATCCCAGTCAGCGA